>DATMYU010000413.1:0-10574 GCA_035560775.1 Desulfosporosinus sp. | reverse complement strand
GTTTTATGTTACTCATTGCCGCAGGAGGAACCTTATGCGCAATTTTGGCGACTTATCTCTCCTCTAAAACAGCCGTAGGATTCGGAAAAATACTGCGGGAAAAGATTTTTACTAAAGTTGAAAGTTTTTCCTTGCATGAGTTCGATAAACTAGGAGCTGCCACACTGATTACAAGAACGACGAATGATGTAACTCAAATTCAGCAAGTATCGGTTTTGATCCTTAGTATGATGATTACTGCGCCGTTAACTTGTATTGGTGGAGTTATTATGGCCTTACGACAGGATACATCCTTAGCCTGGGTGCTTGTCGTTGCCATACCAATCCTGTTCGGGATCATTGGGATTACCTTGAAAAGAGGTTTACCTCTCTTCAAAGTAATGCAGGAAAAAATAGATAGATTAAATCTTGTTTTACGGGAAAAACTCACGGGAATCAGAGTCGTACGTGCTTTTAATCGCATTGAAAAAGAAAGAGTACGCTTTGATGATGCCAACGCAGACCTCATGGACAACGCAGTTAAGGTCAATCTGATCATGGCTGTTTTAATGCCGGCAATGATGCTGATTATGAACTTAACAACGGTGGCACTCATTTGGTTTGGTGCTCTCAGAATTGAAAATGGAACGATGCAGATTGGATCACTGTTAGCCTTTATTCAATATGCTACGCAAATATTATTCTCCTTACTGATGCTGGTCATGCTCTTTATCATGGTCCCTCGTGCTCAGGTTTCGGCCGTAAGAATTAATGAAGTTCTGGAAACAGATCTCGACATTGTTGACCCCGAAAAATCAGCTCTAGCGAGTCATAAACGAGGTTTCGTGGAATTTAAGGATGTTTCTTTTAGATACCCTGGCGCAGATCAACCAGCGCTGAGCAATATAACCTTTAGCGCAAAACCAGGTGAATTAACCGCTATTATTGGCGGGACTGGTTCAGGTAAATCCACGTTGATTAATCTAATTACCCGTTTCTACGATGTTGAAAGCGGCAGTGTTTTGGTTGATGGAGTGGATGTTCGAGAAATGAGTCAGAAAGCTCTGCGAGCTAAGATCGGTTTTGTTCCTCAGAAGACGGTGCTCTTTTCGGGGACCATTGCTGAAAATATAAAATACGGCAAACAAGATGCGACCATGGCAGAGATTGAGCATGCAGCCCAGGTTGCCCAAGCAACCGAGTTTGTCGCTGGGATAGAAGCAGGCTTTGATCATCCTATTGCCCAGGGAGGAACCAATGTTTCCGGAGGACAGAAGCAACGTCTCTCCATTGCCCGCGCCTTAATTAGAAAAGCTGAGATCTATATTTTTGACGATAGTTTCTCCGCCCTAGATTTTAAGACAGACGCCAAGTTACGGGCAGCTCTTAAACCTGAAATCGCCAACTCTACAGTGTTTATTATTGCTCAAAGTGTTTCAACCGTTAGAGATGCTGATCGAATTATCGTTTTAGATGAGGGACAGATCTCTGGCATTGGAACGCATAAAGAACTGCTCACGACCTGTAAGGTCTATCGTGAGATCGTAGCTTCACAGCTGTCAGAGGAGGAATTAGCGTGAGCGAAGAACGTAAAGCGGGTAAATCTCAAACAGGTATTGGTGGCAGAGCAGGAGGTCCGGGGGGATCTCTTGGCAAGCCAGTAGAAAAAGCCAAGAATTTTAAGGGGACACTTTTCAGACTGCTGAGATATTTAAAGCCACAGAGAATTAAATTTATTGCCGTGTTTGTCTTTGCCATTCTGAGCACGATTTTTAGTATTATTGGCCCTAAAGTCATGGGAAAGGCAATCACGAAGATAGGCGAAGGCTTTGGCGCTAAAATGATGGCTGTGAAACTGCATCTGCCTGTTCCATCCATGGACTTCACGTATATAGGTCAGATCGTGTTAATTCTTATAGGCTTATATCTTATTAGTGCGGCATTTAGTTATTTGCAACAATATATTATGGCAGGAGTTGCCCAAAAAACAGTTTATAATATGCGCAAAGAAGTGGATGAAAAGCTTTCACGCTTACCGCTGAAATTCTTTGATGCCAGAACACATGGCGAAATCTTGAGCCGTGTTACCAACGATTTTGATAATATCTCGACGACTCTACAGCAGAGTCTTACCCAACTGATTACTTCTATTGTAACGATTATCGGTGTGGTTGTAATGATGCTTTCCATAAGCCCGCTATTAACACTCATCGTAATTTTAACGCTACCACTTTATATTCTGGTAACCATGAATATTGCCAAACACTCCCAAAAACACTTTGCTGCTCAACAGAAATCACTGGGAGAACTTAATGGGCATGTTGAAGAAATGTACACTGGGCACAAAATTGTCAAAGCTTATGGCCGTGAGGATGAATCCATCCAAACCTTTAAGGCGATTAATGATAGGCTCTATACTGCGGGCTATAACGCCCAGTTTATTTCAGGTATAATAATGCCTTTAATGAGATTTGTCGGCAATCTAGGCTATGTTATTGTTTGTGTCGTTGGTGGGATTTTTGCAACGAAGGGTACCATTACCATTGGTGATATTTTAGCCTTTATCCAATATTCAAGGCAATTCACGATGCCAATTGTTCAGACTGCCAATATAGCGAACATTATTCAATCGACGGTGGCCTCTGCAGAGCGTGTCTTTGAACTACTTGATGAGGTTGAAGAACAACCGGATCAGGCGGATGCTAAAGTTTTACCCTTCCCTAAAGGAGAAGTAAGATTTGAAAACGTTGATTTCAGCTATAAAGAAGAAGAACCACTCATCAAAAACATGAATATTGATGTCAAACAAGGGCATACAATCGCCATCGTTGGGCCAACCGGTGCGGGTAAAACGACACTTGTTAATCTATTGATGCGCTTCTATGAACTAAATGCTGGTAAGATCACGATCGATGGAATTGATATCAAAGATATCAAGCGTGGTGCTTTACGCAGTATGTTCGGCATGGTACTTCAAGATACCTGGCTCTTCAACGGTACTATAATGGAAAACATAGCTTACGGTCGTGAAGGTGCTACTGAAGAAGAGGTTATGCAAGCAACTAGAGCAGCTCATGCCCATCACTTCATTAAAACACTTCCGGATGGCTATAATACCATATTAAATGAAGAAGCTTCTAATATTTCGCAGGGTCAAAAGCAACTTTTGACAATTGCTCGGGCCATCCTTGCCGATCCGGCCATCTTAATTCTCGATGAAGCTACAAGTAGTGTTGACTCAAGAACTGAGGTTTATATTCAAAAAGCCATGACAGAACTTATGCAGGGAAGAACAAGCTTTGTCATTGCTCATCGACTTTCTACGATTAGAGAGGCAGAATTGATCCTAGTTATGAACAAAGGCAGTATTATTGAAATGGGTAGCCATAATGAGCTGCTTGCTCAGAATGGTTTCTATGCAGATCTTTATAACAGCCAGTTCACGGGAGCGAAGTTAAACGAAGAGGTCGTAGAAAAGGTCGTCTAGGAAAAATCGAAGTTGCGCTTATACCAATAATCCCTGGATGCCTGATGTTTGTTCAGGCTCCAGGGATTATTCTGACTTGTCGAACTTAAACCTACCAGCTATAGTTCTTCGAACTGAATTTTTTAGTGAACCACTCTCCATTGCAATGGAGAGCATCTTAAGGATTCTCGGCAACCAACCCGAGATCCCTAAAACCCTTTAAACAGACAAACGGTATTGGTTAGAGCGTTCTAAGTGTTCAACCTTATGACGCCTTTTGCAGCTTTCACACAAATAACCTACACCATATTCCTTAAATTTGACATCGAGTCTTTGATCAAGATAGTCTAATTGTTCACGAGTTGCATAAGTTTCTCCACATCGATCACATTTAATAAGTTCAAATTCTTTTTTCCAGATTACTCTTAAGCCATCCTCTTCTGAAACCTCAATGGCTCCAGTGGGGCAAACATTCGCACAGGCTCCACAGCCGATGCACGAAAGGGATGCCTCGTCATACGGTGTTGCAACCCTTTTTGTTATTCCTCTGCTTACGGTTGATATCGCACTGGTCCCAACTTTTTCGCAGGCACTCACACAAAGATTACACAGAATACACTTCTCTTTATCCTCAGATATAAACCTGGAAATCAACGAAACATCATATTCCTTGACTAATTTCTTTATAGTATCGCTCTCCGGAGTTCTAGCCGCCAAAAGCATTATGATCATCCTGCGCATAGTTTTTATTTTTTCCGAGTCTGTGATAACTTCGATCTCTTTGGTTATCGGATATACACAGGATGTAACAATTTTGCTCCATTTATTTTCTAATACCTCAACTATACAGATCCTACAACAGGCCTGCCCCGGAAGGGCATCCTCGTGACACAGAGTAGGTATTTCAATGTTGTTCCTTTCGGCGACTTGAAGAATAAATTCCCCATACTCCGCAACACATTCTTGGCCATCAATAATAATTTTCATAATGCGTTTGGCGAGGAAACCACTACGCCTTCAGGCTAGTGGAGGAATCGCCAACCTCCTTTCTTTTGTAACATTTTATAGTATAATTTGGACAGAGAGATAACTGTTGTGGATGTTGAACCTATCCGTAAGGCACTCTCTAGGGTCTTTGAAATAAGAATACTTAGGGAGTTCGAGAACACAAACCTGTTCTCGGTAAAAAGTATTGGGTAACGAACTACCTTAAAAATCTTAACTGCCTATTCGGAAGTATAGTACGCCTAGGCAGAGCTAGTTAAGCAAGTTCCTTGACTAGTTAGGGTGCTGTCAACCACCCTACAATGTGACAACACGCCTGAAAAGGTGCTAAAAGGTAGGAGATTTAATCAATCGTTCGCACTACTGGTTAGTCACAAGCCACTATCCCCTTTAGGGTAGTTGGCAGTTGACCCAGGTCCTCCTTATAGCACTTTGACTGCATTGAATTTGCAAATGTCTATGCAGTTGCCGCATTTGATGCATTTGGCAATTTCTATAGTGTGTGCTTCTTTAGGGTTACCGATAATTGCGTCTGCAACACAGTTTTTCTTGCATACACCGCAGCCGACACAATCCTCAGGGTTAATGAAAAAGTCGGTCAAATCCTTACATACACCCGCAGAACACCTTTTACTGCGTATATGCTCCTCGTATTCCTCTCTGAAGTATTTTATCGTCGAAATAACCGGATTGGGAGCACTTTTGCCCAGCCCACATAAAGCCGCTTCGTTGACCATAGAGCCAATACTTAAGAGCAGCTCAATGTCACCCTCTCGCCCGTTACCGTTGCAAATATCGTTTAATATTTCCAACATCCTTTTTATGCCTTCCCTGCAAGGTACACACTTGCCGCAGGACTCCTCCGCAAGAAAGTTCAAATAATATCTGGCCGTATCCACCATACAGGTCCGCTCATCCATAACGATCATTCCACCAGAACCCATCATGGAATCCACTGCCTCGAGAGAATCAAAATCCACCTGCAAATCCAACAGTTCACTGGGTATACAGCCCCCCGAAGGTCCTCCGGTTTGTACCGCTTTGAACTTTTTCTTGCCTAGAATTCCACCGCCAATATCGAAGATCAAATCTCTAAGCGTGGCTCCCATAGGTACTTCGACAAGCCCTGTATTTTTGACTTTACCTACCAATGAGAAGACCTTAGTCCCTTTGCTTTTTTCAGTACCTATCGAGTTGAACCAGTCAGCACCTTTAGCCAGAATCTCTGGTATATTGGCCCAGGTTTCTACATTGTTTAATACCGTCGGCTGTCCCCACAAGCCCTTTTCCACTGAACGTATATACTTTGCCCTAGGCTCACCAACCCTACCTTCTATAGAAGCGATGAGTGCCGTTGATTCGCCGCAAACAAAGGCACCTCCGCCCCTCACAACCTGAAGCGTAAGACTGAACCCGCTGCCCAGAATATTATTGCCCAAGAAGCCCTTCTCTTCAGCATGGATAATCGCTTCCAACATTGTTCTGACGGCTAGGGAATACTCATTTCTGATATAAATAAACCCCTGGCTGGCTTTGATGGCGTAACCACAAATCAACATTCCTTCAATTATGCTATGAGGGTCACCCTCAAGAATGCTTCTATCCATGAATGCGCCGGGATCACCTTCATCTCCGTTGCAGATAACATATTTAGGGAAACTATCATAGCTGTCACATTGCTTCCATTTCCGTCCGGTTGGAAAACCTGCTCCGCCTCTCCCGCGCAAGCCAGATTTTTCAACCTCTGTCAAAATCGCTTCAGGGCTCATCAAAAGAGCTTTTCGCAAAGCCAAATAACCGTTGCGCTCCAGATAATCGTTCACCTCTAAAGGGTCGATTTCGCCTATGTTTCTGAGGGCAATCTTCATCTGCTTGCTATAAAAGGGATTCTCCATTTGAGATTTTACGCGCTTGCCAACGACAACATCATAATATAGAAGTCTTTCAATAACTTCATGCTTAATAACGGTTTGGGCAATAATCTCGTCTATATCCGACACTTTAACCTTATAGTAAGAAATATCATCGGGTACAAATTTTACAATGGGACCTTTTTCACAAAAGCCATTGCAGCCTGTAGCTTTTACAAGCGGTTCGACACTTATCTCCAGACCGGATTCAGCAATTTTCGTTTTCAAGTTCTTGACAATATCCATACTATGATTAGCTAAGCAACCTGTTCCGCAGCAAACTAGGATTTTGCGCACCGCGTTCTGCTTATTCTCCATCATCCGTATTGCCTCCGTACGTGCTCAGTATTTCTCTTACTTTCATAGCATTGACACTCCCGTAATAAGTCTCGTTGATAACCATTACAGGCGCAAGCGCACAGGAACCCAGGCAACTCACAGTCTCCAGAGAAAATTTCTCATCTTCGGTAATATCTCCGGGCTTGATCCCGAGAGCTTTTTCTACCTCACCGATCAGGGTTGCTGACGATCTAATATGACATGCCGTACCATCACAGACCTTGATAATGTTTTGTCCTTTTTTCTTTAAGCTTAAGGCTTTGTAGAATGTAGCCATACTGAACAGTCTGCTGATCGGAACTTCCAGGTATTTAGCAACAACCGTCAGTGATTCTTTGGGTAAATAATTGTGCTTGTTTTGAATATCTTGCATAATCGCCAGGGTGAACCTCTGTTCCCTGGGGTACTTCACTAGTATTTCATCGAAGCTTGTGTCAGGATCTGCTTCTAGTATGTTAGCCATCGTAACCTCCATTAACAGCACACGCTTATTTTAAGCATTGAGTTTAATCTCTGAGACAAGATTATTTTTTATTTTACGTATCTCCTCGACAGCAACTTTGCCCATATCAAAAACGGACACTCTCTTTAAATCTGCCTCAATTATTTCCTGGCTGTAAGAAACAGAACCAAGATAGGGTAATTCCGGCAAGTTATCTTGAATAAAACCAATATCCTCTTGACTGCGAATTTTGCTCCCCGCAATAAATACCTTTTCTAGACCTATATCTCCAGCCAGTTGCTTGATCGTGACTGCAGTCTGAAGGCTCCGGCGACCAGGCTCGACAACGATGATCAAGGCATCCACAGCTTCAGCCGTGCCTCTGCCGAGATGCTCTACTCCAGCCTCCATATCCATAATCACTACTTCCTCCCGCTGGACAAGAAGGTGCTGCATCAACCGCTTAATAAGTGTATGTTCGGGACATACACAGCCGCTGCCGCCTTGCTCAACGGTCCCCATCACGAGAAGCTTAACCCCTTCATGTTCAACACAAAACTTTTCGGGCAGATCATCCACCTTAGGGTTGAGTATAAATAGCGATCCATAACCTTCCAAGGCTTGAGTCCGCTCTTCCGCTAACTTCTTCATTCTGGAGAAAGGCGTGATGCCTTTGTACTTTTCCTCCGGGATTCCGAGTGCTGAAGCAAGATTCGCATCGGGATCAGCATCGATGGCCAAAACCTTATAGCCCTCGGAAGCAAAAATACGAGCTAATGTGCCTGCTAACGTTGTTTTTCCTACGCCGCCTTTGCCTGTGACTGCAATCTTCATGGTTTATTTCCTTCTTTCCAAGCCTTTAGAAAAACTATATACCCAGTCCGGCACGCCTCTCATCGATGGCTTCAATTAGCTTTGCCGCTGCCTTTATAGGATCCGTCTCAACGATGAAATACCCGCCGGTTAAATCTTTAATCTTGCTGGTCAGTACCGAAGTGACCACAGGTGAACCCAGGACCTGAGGAATAACACCCAGGTGAGTTGGAAAGCCCAGAGAAATGGTTGCTGTACCAATAGCCATCGCTTTTTCAGACATACATTCAGGTGCCGAAGCAACCACTGGCAGTTTATCAAAGTCAACTCCCAGTTTATTGGCCAGCGCTGTGGCAATGGAAATGGCTCTGGTATTATCGACACATGAGCCCATATGCAGGATCAACGGAAGTGGCCCACCCAGACCATTAGCCTCCCCAATGGCTGTCAATACCGCTTTCAACGTCTCTCCGGCATAGTTTAATGTCGCTTCAGGAGTCATAAGACCAGCCTTGGCAAAGGCACCGGCACCACAACCAGTAGCCAGCATCAGAACATTGCTCTTAGCCAGTTCTTTGGCAATCGTTATAAAAGCCAAGTCCTGGACGACATTCGGATTGTTGCAGCCGGCGAAAACAGCAACGCCACGGATATTTCCGTTAACGATATTATCAATCAGCGGTTTTAAAGGATCGACTGGATCCAGCATACCTAACGCTTCAACGATAGCTTCAGTACTAAACCCTGCATAGGCAGTGACTTTAACATCCGGAATATTTATTTTGGTGACATTCCTTCTTTTGTAAGCTTCAATGGCCAGTTTTACTATCTTACTGGCGCTTTCTATAGCTGTCTCGGTATTAAACTCAATATGTGTAGCGCCCGGTATCTTACAGGTTGGCATGGTTGTAATCAGCTCAGTATGATAGCATTCCTTAATTTTCCCGAGTGACGGCATGATACACTGCACATCGACGACCATGGCATCCAAAGCACCGGTTAAGATCGGCATCTCCTGGGAAAGGAAGTTTGTCGCCAGGGGCACACCCCTCCTCATCAGAACTTCATTGCCCGTACAGCACACGCCTACGACGTTTACTCCTTCCGCAGCGCCTGCTTGCTTGGCTTGCTCATTCATGGCCATAGCAGCATCGCAAACAAGCTCGCTAAGCAGCGGATTATGCCCATGGACTGCAATATTAACGGCCGATTCCTTGATGACGCCCAGATTCACCGAGCTTTTTACTGGTTTCGGTGTACCGAACAAAATATCTGAAAGTTCAGTCGCCAGATACATACCAGTGTAATCCGCAAGAGCCCCTTTAATACCTCCCAGCAACAAATTTACGGGGTCTGCATCAGTTCCGATATGAGTCCTGGCCATGATTTCAGCGATTGCAGCGTCGATATTGGAAGGTATTACTCCCAGCTTGGCAAGCTTATCCACCCGCACCTTAGGGAGCGTATTGGTAAGCCATTTACAAGATACACCTTCGCCTTGACGAGAAAAATCTTCGATCGTGATTTCAGCAACTTCTTTAGCTATCTCCAGTTTATCTTTACCCTCAACATTAATCTCCAACAATTCAGCGACTCGCATCAGCTTTGCTTCGTCTTTGATCGAATAATCTGGCGCCCCACCCTTACTGACTTCCAGAAGTGTCAAGGCAATGTGCTTTCCATGGTCTGAATGGGCAGCCGTACCGGCGGCAATCCCTCTAATCAAGTTACGGGCGACAATGGTATCGGCATTCGCACCACACACTCCCACCTCAGGACCATTACCGAACGGATCGATTCGACAAGGACCCTGCCAACAGATACGACAGCATACACCCAAGGTACCGAACCCGCACTGAGGCTGCTGCTTTTCAAATCTGTCCCAAACAGTTTGCACCTTGGCTTTTTTAGCGACATCCAACATACTAATGACCGCTTCATCCGCTGATTTTGCTTTATTCATTAGATAATCCTCCTTACAGGCTATTTATTTCATTCTCAGAGATAGCTGCAGCCATCTCCATTACTCGTGCTTTCATTCGCATCTTTCGGAATTCTTCACTATCGACCAGAGAGATTGCCTGCGTAGGACAGGCATTGATACAAGCGCAGTTAGCCTCACTTATTTCCCCTGTGATGCCTATACATAGGTCGCACTTTAAAGCCCTGGCTCTTTTGCTCCTAGTATCTGCGCTGACTTTACCCTCACTCTTAATGCTTATCGAACCAAAGGGACATACCATTGTGCAACCTTTGCAGCCTATACACAAGCTCCGATTCAGATCAACCAGTCCATTTTTTTGGCTGATCGCTCCCGTAGGACATACCAGTGCACATGGCGCATCTTCGCAGTGTCTGCATTGCATGGGGACCGTAATACCTGATGCTTGAACTACTTGATTTCTAGGCTGAATACTATATCCTTCCAACACTGCCGTAAACAGATCGGCTTTTGAATGTACCAGACCACAAGCAATTTCACAGCTTTTGCAGGCCAGACACTTCTCTGAATCAGCATAAATAAAGTAATTCTCTTTTTGCTTTGACATTTTAGTTCCCTCCTTTATCCTTTACTGGTTTCTTCTTCAAGTTAATGGTTTCAACTATAGCCATTGTATAG
>DATMYU010000412.1:0-3506 GCA_035560775.1 Desulfosporosinus sp. | reverse complement strand
GTATGCCACAAACTATCTCTTAAGGCAAAATATTTAAAACTCAAAGGAGGAAATTGCTTTTGCGTCGTTCTGTCAAATTTCTTGTTGGCCTCATCATTTTAATCGCTGTACTAACTGCCTCAAGTGGCCTATTCGAAGATTGGTTGTGGTTTAAAGATCTTGGTTACAGCCAATTGTTTTGGATACCACTTCTCAGCAAATGCTTTTTTCAAGCGGTAAACGGTACAATTCTATTTATTTTTATAGCTGGCACCTTATTTTCTATTCGGCATGCCATTGTAACCTTCGTAAATGAACGTTTGCGTCTGCGTCTACGTCTGGTACAGGATATGAATCGACCGGTATTAAGCCTGAGTCAGCGGAGAGTTACCGTATGGTTGCTAATAATTTCTGCCATTATGAGTTTTGGCGTTAGCTTCGTTGCCGGGTTCACTGGTTGGTTAGATGTATTATCGTTTACCCATGCCACACCATTCGGTCAAGTTGATCCGATTTTCGGTAAGGATTTGGCGTTTTACTTCTTCCAATTGCCTTTTTTAAAAACTTTGTTTAATGCCTTCTTTGGTCCTCTGTTTCTACTCACTTTGTTTACGACAATTTTCTACGCCGTTACTGGAGTCTTACGATTTCACTCGAGAAAGTTCTGGAAAAACGGTGCAATAGAAATGGGCGCTGAGTCTCGGAAGCACTTGGCATTATTGATTGGAATTCTCTTTGCCTTAAAAGCCTTCGGATATTACCTTGATATCTACCAATTGCTTTACTCTATCCACGGTCACGTGGTTGGCGCCGGATACACCGACTTAACGGCTACACTTCCGGCACTTAAAATATTAATTGTCATTTGTATATTAGGATTTATTTCCGCTTGTATCGCGCTAAGTTTTAAAGATTCCCGTTTAGTGACGGTTCCGGTTGTAGGTATATTTACCATCGGAATCATAATCCATGGAATTTTACCGACTCTCATTCAGTCGTTTGTTGTCATCCCGAACGAACTGAACAAAGAGCAACCTTATATTCAACATGAAATAGAGCTGACACGTTTTGGATATGGCCTAGACAATATTAGTGAAATCGATTATCCGGGAAACACGCCAATAACGTTGAATGCTTTGAAAGCAGATCAAGGGACACTTAACAATATTCGACTTAATGATACTCGACCCATGATACAGACCTATAACCAAAAGCAAGGCATACGACTCTATTATAAATTCTTTGACATTGATATTGATCGGTATACCGTTAATGGAGAATACAGGCAGGTCATGATGGGGCCAAGAGAAATCTCGACCCCTGATTTAGACGATAAAGCTAAAACGTTTGTAAATGAGCGTTTTAAATATACGCATGGTTTTGGTGCATCTGCTTCCTTTGCCAATGCTGTCACCTCAGAGGGACTTCCCTCCTTTGCCATCAAAGACATACCTCCCACCAGTGAGTTCGCGGAATTCAAGATTACTGAGCCACGGATCTATTACGGTGAAATGACCAACGACTGGGTTGTCGGAAATACCAAGGGGAAGGAATTCGATTACCCACAAGGAAACACGAACGCCGAAACGTCCTACCAGGGTAAAACTGGCATCCCTTTTACCCCACTAAATAAGTTAATGCTTTCCCTTCGCCATGGAAACTTGCGCTTCTACCTTGCCAATGAAGTGACACCCGCGAGCAAATTGCTAGTCTACCGCAATATAAAAGAGCGCGTTGAAAAGCTAGCACCGTTTTTAACCTATGATTCGGATCCGTATATGGTTATTGATAGTGGTCGTCTAAAATGGATTATTGATGCCTATACCACATCAGATGCTCTTCCCTATTCCAATCAGTACCCCGAGCAGGGATTTAACTACATCCGGAACTCTGTTAAAGTGATAATCGATGCCTATGACGGGACAGTTGATTTTTATGCTGTCGACCCCCAAGATCCGATTTTAAAAACCTACATGAAGATTTTCCCTGGCGTATTCAAAGACATATCAAGCATTTCACCCAGCTTAAAGAGTCACCTTCGTTATCCAGAAACTCTTTTTAGCGTTCAAAGCAATATGCTTAAAACCTTCCATATGACCAATTCCTCCGTTTTCTATAATAAGGAAGACGCCTGGGATGTTGCCAAAGAGCTCTTTAATACTAAACCTCAAAACGTAGAACCCTATTACACCATCATGAAGATCCCGGGAGAAGATAAACCAGAGTTTGTTCTCATGCTTCCGTTTACACCAGCATCCAGCGCGTCGAATACTCGGAACAACATGGTGGCCTGGATGGCAGCGCGAATGGATGGAGAACATTATGGCGAGTTATTACTTTATAAACTGCCCAAGGATATTGAAATCGACGGTCCTATGCAAATCGAATCACGCATAGACCAAGATCCAGAAATATCGAGGCAACTTTCCTTGTGGGATCAAAAAGGCTCCAGCGTGATCCGAGGAAATCTTTTAGCTCTACCGATCGGCGGAAACTTTCTCTATGTTGAACCCATCTATCTGCAGTCTGATAAAGGCGGTAGTATCCCAGAAATGAAACGTGTCGTGCTTGCTTATCAGGATAAATTAGTAATGACCGAGAATTTAGGTTCAGCTTTGACTCAGATCTTTGGAGAAGGTGCACCTCAACCGACAACGCTTGGACAAAGCACACCTGCCCCTGTCTCTACCCCGGAGACGCAACCCCAAACACAGAATGAGCTGAATACACCGAACATGACTTCGATAATTGATCAGATGAATCAAATACGCACCTTACTCGATAATCTGGAAACTCAACTCAAAGGATTACAAAGTGCTCCCGAGCAAACTCCATAATCAAAACAGTTATTAAAAGAAAACTTGGCTAACGCCAAGCCTTCAGGCGAAGGCGGTCGCCTTAGTTGCACTTATGCTTACAGAAAGTCTGTAACTGAAAGTTATACTTTCTGTATTAGGTCTAAAAAAGAGCCCGAGGGCTCTTTTTTTACTGTATCGATAGGGCAGAATTAATTGTGTCATTTCTTCCATCACAAGGACCCTCTTATGCATCGTACCCCTCTACTGTAGATTAATGCTGATAATTGAAATTCACACCAAGCAATTGTCCTTTAACTTTGTGGTGTCAGAAGGTATACATTAAGCCAAAAAATTCTTAGGCGCTCCTTATCTTTGGGACAACACCACCCCTGCAGGATTTGACTGTTCTGTCTCTTCACACATTATGTATTTGCCAGCCAAGGAACCACTTTACCGCGTGTTAGTGTGAATCAATAGGGAGTCAGAGCCTCAGTGGCTTTTAAGAATCTGATTCCTGGAGACTTGGTTTTCTTTAATCTAACCTCTGGAAAACAAATTAACCACGTTGGCATCTATGTTGGAAATAATAGGTTTATCAGTGCAACAAGCAGTAAGGGAATTGCCGTTTACAACTTTACCCCATATTAGACCAATGCGTATTTCGGGGGAAGGCGTGTGATTAAAGCCCCTTTTAGGATCAATTTTAATAGTGATACACAATAAGAAAGG
>DATMYU010000411.1:0-3571 GCA_035560775.1 Desulfosporosinus sp. | reverse complement strand
GTAACTGCCTTATCTCTTGGCTTAGTGGTCGGTTCAGTCGGAATGGCCGGTGCTGCTACTTCTACGAACTACCAAAAAGAAATAGCCGACTGGTTTGAAAACGATCCTAATCCAGTAGTAATGCACACGAATACCGTTGCTACTCCAGCTGTTACTCCGGTTGCTGCCCACAGTACTGACAAAGCGACTCAAACTACTCCCGCTCCAGCACAAAACAATTATTATCACTACAATGATGACATTCAAATATGAATCCCCAACAACACCAGAAAATGCATTTTACACAACCGAACGACAATCATGATACTAAGATAGGTGACAATCATATGTCCGGTAGCGAATCTGGTCACGAATAATAAGATTATAGAATAAGTTTAACTGGGCTGAAACAATTTGAGACAGCCCAGTTAAACTTTTCTCTATCTTCAAGTATAGGGTATTGAAGTTGTCGAATCAGTGAAAATAACAAATGGTGGAGTTATAAAGATTACGCCAAATCCTGGGTATGCTCCAGATTGTGTCAACGGTTACAATCATGGTGTGCTTGGGGCGGAGCTAGTTACTGTAGAGGAATGTAGTGAAAAACGGTTCTCTTACAATCAAGATGTTAAAAACAAGGGAAAGACCAATTAGGTTCCCTTGTTTATATTTTATTTTGTACCGTTGGTCGATTGTGATGTTAGTGGATGGTGGTATAGTCCTCACGACGATAGATGGAGTAATGCATTTAGAATTGGTGATGTTGGTAAATAGAAGGGGGAGCTACTTTGAACAATAAGATTTTGATAGCAGACGATGACGATCGAATTCGGGAAATTGTGCGCATCTTCCTTGAAGCGGAAGGTTTTGACGTGCACCAGGCAAAGGATGGAAACCAAGCACTGGAGATGGTTCGGAAAGATAACCCAGATCTTGTCATTCTCGACCTAATGATGCCTGGATTAGATGGCTGGACGGTCTGTAAGATACTGAGAAAGGAAACCAAGATTCCTATTATCATGCTAACCGCTAAGGGAGACGAGAACGATCGAGTGTTAGGGTTTGATTTAGGGGCTGATGATTACGTCGTAAAACCGTTTAGCCCGCGTGAACTCAGCGCCCGAGTCAAGGCAGTTCTGAGAAGGTTAGAAGGAGAAGAAAGTAAGGAACATATTCTCTCCTACCCAGGTCTTAAAATCAATCAGATTACTCGTGAAGTTGAGGTTGATGGAATAAATATAAACCTAACGACTAAAGAATTTGACCTGTTGCATTGCTTAGCAAAGCGACCAGGACAAATCTACAGTCGAGATCAGTTACTCAATATGGTCTGGGAATACGATTACTGCGGAGATTCCCGCACCGTTGACACCCACATCAATCGCTTAAGGTCAAAGCTTGAAAATCAGCTGGGTTATAATGACTTTATCCAGACCGTTAGAGGGGTGGGGTACAAATTCGAATTAAGTGGTCAATAAGAAATAGCTTAGTAAGCAAGCTTTGGTTGGTAATTGTGCTGATAGTACTAGGGATTTTTCTGTTTTCCGTTGTAATACAAGCTTAGCTGTTCCTATAAAAAAAGATAACCAGGCTACTTTTGCAGTTGTATACTCAGCCATTCTATTGATGAATATGCCCAACATGCATTTAACCGTCGTGTAGCTAAAACAAACCAATCACGGCACTATGGGAACTGAAATTAATTGGAATAATTCTTGCCCGATTCACTCAACCTCGGACTGGATGAAAAAGGTTATGGGTGGATCTGATTCGGCCGTTAATATTAGGTATAATGAAATCCTTACGAAATGAAACGGTTAGATTGTTTCGTATAGAAAAAGAATAAGAAATTGTGTGAAAATTGTTGATCAAACTCATGGCTGATGATAAAGAAATTGGTGAAAGTCTAATTGACGGTTTGCAGGTAGAACCGGGAATGTAATAATTTTTTGACCTACCCTCAATAAACGATCTGCTGTAACGAATAACTGAGTGAGAAATGGAGGGCGACCAGAAGAAATAAGCGAGTACATAACAAATCTGCAGGCTAAGGAATGACTTAATAGAATATCGAGTAATCAAAGGCCTAAAATGAAAGGATGATTTTTCATGAAAAACATTAAAAACACATTTATAGTAACTGCCTTATCTCTTGGTTTAGTGGTCGGTGCAGTCGGTGTGGCCGGTGCTGCCACTTCCACGAACTATCAGAAAGAAATAGCCGACTGGTTTGGAAACGATCCTAATCCAGTGGTCATGCACACGAATACCGTTGCTACTCCAGGTGCCACTCCGGGTGCTACTCCAGGTGCTACTCCGGGTGCCACTCCAGGTGCGAATGCGACTCATCAAAGTGGTAACCATAATAACACCACGGCACCTGTCGCTAAAGCACAAAACAATTA
Organism: Desulfosporosinus sp.; assembly: GCA_035560775.1. Taxonomy (GTDB): domain Bacteria; phylum Bacillota; class Desulfitobacteriia; order Desulfitobacteriales; family Desulfitobacteriaceae; genus Desulfosporosinus. The sequence goes on along the minus strand of DATMYU010000411.1, from coordinate 1,187 downwards.
TCACTACAATGACGGACATTCAAATATGAATCCCCAACAACACCAACAAATGCAGGTTACACAGCCGAGCGAAAATCATATGTCTGGTAGCGAATCTGGTCATGAATCCGGTCACGAATGATAAGATCGACTGAGTAAGTTAAACAGGGCTGTAACAAGTGACGGGCAAAGTGTTTTTTTATACCGTAATAATTAGCTCAGGCGGAAGATCGGCGGCACGACCTAATTTTCATTTTCTCACACTTCTTTTTTCATATTAAAGCCGTAAGCGGCGACAGGGGCATATCAAGCCCGCTGCACCGCTTTGTCATTGTCCATAATTCCAGTTATATACCTCTTCACCAGCCTTTTTGTTCAGGTCGCCGTTGGCGCTCTCGTCAAACAGCTCATGGGATGGGTCTACAAACAGCATGTTGTCGCCTATGGCATCCTGTACAAGCTCTCGGATATCTAAGGGCACATACATCTCCAGCGTCTGAATCGTCATTCCTTTGCACCGGTTCACGGCCTTTAGGGAGCCGCGAAAACCCCTGTTCATAAGGGTTTCCGCGGCTCCCTATCATCGTTTTACTTACACCATTTTGCTCTATCTTCCACAGATATTGCAGCACTTCTTTCTCAGGCACGTCGGTATTTTGAATACAGTTTCATGAGAGTCATAATGATGGGTTAAAAAGTGTCAGCAATATTTAATTTAGCCAAATAGATAACACCTATACAAACGGGGCCGTGGCGAAACCTAGTTTCGATACGGCCCCGTGTTTTTAACATCTTGTACCATAACCGTTTTTACCACATTCCTCCATAGTAACTAGCTCCGCCACAACAGCCGTATCCGTAGCCAGAACCCTGAGCATACCCAGGATTTGGCGCAATCTGTCCCTGTTGTTGACTATACTGCTGACGATATTGTTCACTAGCGTCAATATTGGCTTTTGTGGCGTCTGCTTGGGCTTTGGAGATTTCTCCTGCCTCAGCATATTTGTCCACGATCTGCTTTTGATTCTCTGCCATTTGTTTGTTTAAAGCATTAATTTCGGTTTTTTGTTGATCTGAAATAGCTGCATATGTAGGAACAGCAACCATTGTGAGGATAACTAATGAAGCAAAAAAAACTGATAACCTTCTTTTCATCTAATGCAACCCCCTTTCCAAAGATATAACCAAGTATAACCAAGTTACTTTAC
>DATMYU010000410.1:0-5696 GCA_035560775.1 Desulfosporosinus sp. | reverse complement strand
GGCTTGAGGAGTACCATTTTGACGGCTTTCGCTTCGACGGAGTCACCTCAATGTTGTACCACCACCAAGGTCTCGGGGTTGAATTCTCAGATTACAGCAAGTATTTTAGTGTTGATACGGACCTAGATGCTCTTACGTATCTTCAATTTGCGAATGATTTAATTCGAGAAGTGCGGCCCGATGCCATAACCATTGCTGAAGATATGAGTGGGATGCCTGGAATGTGCCTCCCCGTGAAGGCTGGTGGTATCGGCTTTGACTATCGATTATCCATGGGAGTGCCCGATCTTTGGATAAAGACTATTAAGGAACGTCGAGATGAAGATTGGAGTATGAACCAATTATGGCATGAATTAACGAACCATCGTCCACAAGAAAAAACCATTGGTTATGCAGAATCGCATGATCAGGCACTCGTTGGCGATAAGACCCTAATATTTAGGCTAGCAGACCAAGAAATGTATTGGCACATGGGGAAAAATGACCAAAATATCCTGGTTAGAAGAGCCATAGAACTTAGTAAGTTGATAAAACTTCTCACGATCACTCTAGCTGGGGAAGGTTACTTAAATTTCATGGGCAACGAATTCGGTCATCCCGATTGGATTGATTTCCCAACAAAGGCTAACAACTGGAGTTATAAATACGCCTGCAGACATTGGAGTCTCATGGAGAATCCGGAGCTGCGCTATGCAGACTTGGCAACCTTTGATCGAGAAACTATTGCATTTTTGAAAGCACACAGGTTAATGCTCGCTGATGATTTGCGAAACCTCTGGATCGATGAGTTAGACAATATATTAGCCTATAAAAAAGCTGGTCTAATCTTTTTATTTAATTTTAATCCAACAAAATCGTTTCCTGACTTTGTTCTGCCTGTAGAAGAACAGGGAGAATATCAGGTGGTGTTTAATAGTGACGAAAAACAATATGATGGACAGGGTCGAATTGCTAAGGACTATATTTATCAGACTAAGATACTTCCTGAGAGAGAAAATAAGCCTGGATTTACTATCTATACTCCCAGTCGAACAGCATTGGTCTTGAAAAAACTATAGGGATAAACACCGGGGCTTTATTGTGCATAGTCTTTTGAACCTTAAAACAGTATAACTAAAGTGTCGGATCTCATGAGGAGTGCAGGCAAAAAAACTGAAGGTAATTAGGATGTACCAGTATTTGTATTGTGAATGCTGGTGCTATTGTCATTAGCTGGCTTAATGAGACATAAACAAATTGCTACATGGTGATCCAAGGCGTGAAGCATCATTTTTTAACAGATAGTTAGTGAACAGTTTATACTTTGTTTACAAACTGTTTAGAGAAAATTAAGACCCATAAGATAAAATAGAAATAAGGACATGCCTCAAATCGCCAAAGTAAGTTTGGATCTCCTAAAATTAGATAAATAGTAAACCTATTGTATTATCATGGGTCATTTGCGTTATGGGAAGAATAAGTTTCTTGTGGGTTTGACGATTCGAAGGAGGCGAATATTATGTTAAACAGAAGCACTTTCTCTAAGTTAAGGTACGAATTGTTATTCATCGGGTTATCAGTGTTAGTACTCTTGGTTATAGGCTCATTGCCTAAATCACCTCCGACCCCATCAGTTTTGGTAGTACCTATGGAAACACCCTCTGCGATCATCCAAACTCATAGTCAATAATTTTAATAAAGGTAAATGAATTATTCTGACGAATATCTACTTAGATAGGACAATCGGAAAATCTATGCGAATAAGTTCACATTTAGTCCATGAGGCGGACTATTCTGGTGATAAGACAATTGCAAAATAATAATTTAGAAGTGGCCCAAAGACGAGAGGAGAATAATTTTCTACATGAGAAGAACTAAAAAAGCCTTAGCTTCTTTAGCTATCGCAGGTATGGTGTTGACAATGGTCCCATTTAATGCATTTGCTGCAGGGACGGTTCCAACTCGCTTAGCAGGTACAACGGCTGAACAAACGGCAGTGCAAATTGCAGATCAAACAGGTTGGACTGGAACCGCAATTCTTGCTTCCTCCGCCTCTTATGGTATGGTCGATGCACTGACTGCTGGTCCGCTCGCTTCCTATTTGAAAGCTCCGATCCTGCTGACCGGAGCTGAAAAAGTCCTTGACCCTGATACCAAAGCTGAACTTGTTAAACTTGCAGTTACGAAGGTTTATGTGACTAGTGGAACTGCTGTTATCAGCCAGGCAGTCCTTGAAGAGTTGGAATCTATGAAGATTACGGTTGTGTCCCTTGGTGGAGTTGACCGCTTCGAAACATCGGTCAAAATTGCCAAAGAGATGGTCACCCTTGGCGCTCCAGTGACAAAAGTAGCTGTTGCTTACGGTTGGCTGATCCAAGATGCGCTCTCCATCGCATCAATTGCTGCCCATGCGAGTGAACCAATTCTCTTAACGAACAACACTGGACTTTCTGCTGGTGCACAAGCGTTCCTAGAAGCAAACCCAGGCATTACAGCAGCGGATGTTATTGGTGGTACAGGCGTTATCGGCGCGTCTGTATTAGCTCAACTCCCAACCCCAACTCGCCACTTTGGAATCACAGCTTATGATACGAATGACCAGGTCATTAAAGACTTCGCCTCTTCCCTGGAGTTTGACCAGGTATATTTGGCTAATGGCGTGACTGGTATTGATGCCCTCTCCGGAGCACCTCTTGCAGCTCAGAGTAAGTCCGCAATTGTTCTCACAGACGGTGTTGCATCTCCGGCAGCAGGTGCTTTCGTGAGGAGCAAAATGTCTGCTAGCAGTGTTGTAACAGCACTTGGTGGTGCAGCTGTAGTTACTGAGAGTCAACGTAATTTTGGAGCTGTTGTTATTGATACAAGTGCACAAACCGCAATTGTCGGTAAAAAAATAGAGGATATGGCCAATAAATATGATATTCCTCCCGCACTACTTAAAGCCATTGCCTGGATGGAGAGCGGATGGAAACAATATAAAGTGGATCCAACGACTGGACTGCCTTTAACGGATCAACCTTTTATAGCAGATGATGGTGGCATTGGAATTATGCAAATCTCCGAAGCCAATTATCCCGAATATGATGTGGCCAAACTGAAAAGCGATTTGGATTATAACCTTGAAGCAGGTTGCCAAATTCTCAATAATAAGTGGCGAGCTAACCCCAAGATTGGAGACGGGAACCGCAACGTTTTAGAAAACTGGTATTTTGCAGTATGGGCCTATAATGCTTGGACTGAGCAGAATAACCCGAATTATTTTACGGGTCAAGACGCCTATCAAGATAAGGTATTTGGCCTCCTGGGGCAGAAATACAACAGCGCGATTACGTTCGCCCCGGGTGCAACAAAGCTCTCGAAATCCCTCTTGCCTCTTGTGAATACTCCCAGCCTGTCCAGTTGCTGGAGCACTCCTACTCCTGAGCACATGGGTGATTTGTTATTCGATCCAGAATCGTTGATTACCAATGGGGATTACTGGTATAACTTTTACATCGACGTCCAACCCAGGGGTGATTATTACGTGCAAGGCTTAGGCTTTTATATTACCGCCTATGATAGCCCGTTGGTTACGGCCGCAGATAAGACAATCGTCTCGCAGAAAATTCTCAGTTCCTATGACAAACTTTTAGATGCAGCGGATGCTTTGCTGCTTGAGGATAAGGATACTTCGTACGCGACTGCGGCAAAATACTACTGGACAATTCTACAAGGGCCGAGCTTGGATTCCAAGATCTCAGACCGGGCTAAAACGGGCTATCAGAGTGCCTCAGCTAAGGCAATCCTAGAAAATTAGTTGGAGGAAGAGGACAATAATGATTAGCAGCTCTTCTTTCTGCATTAAGCACAAACAGCAAAGCGGCAGGCGCTTAGTTTAATCAACTGAGTGCCGGCCGCTTCTTTTTTCAAATCATAGATGCTTAGGCTTACAAAGCCCAAGCGAGGAACCTTTGAAGAAAGGGCAGTAGGGATAAGCTCATCTATGAGCAGGGCCCAATTTATGTAAAATAATACCATATTTCTTTTTTACACGAATTTGGCATGATATAATAATGGGACAAGGGTACTCAACGATGATTCAGTGTTTTTCTCACTATTCCCATCAACAGTGCTATAATTATGCTATAGAGTACAAGGTGATAGCTACTAGTATCGGATTTTACGCCACTTTTTATTGGGGGTTATAGGGTTTGAAAAAACGAAGTCAACTAATTACTATAATTAGCGTAAGTATTTTAACGGTATTCACTTTAATTGGAAGTGTACAAGCTGATCCAATTATTCCTAATGTCACAAGAATATTCGGACAAGATCGGATCCAAACATCAGTTGCAGTGGCACAGCAAGGATTTAAGGGCAACCAACTACAAAATGTAATTATAGCTTCGGGTTACAGTTTTCCAGATGCTTTAGCTGCCAGCACGCTTTCGACCAAGCTCAAAGCACCAATCATTTTAGCAGGACATAGTGTACTTGATTCTCAAGTTTCTTTGGATTATATCAAGAGCAGTCTGGTAGCGGGCGGAACGGTCACGATTGTAGGTGGGTCAGCAGTTGTACCTATAGAAGTCGAACAATGGTTACTGAATTCAGGGTATAGTGTGCTTCGCTTAGGCGGTGAAGATAAGTTCGAGACAGATGCTCTTATCGTTAGCAAGCTGAATGTGGTTAATGGAACGCCTGTTGTTATCGCGAGTGGCAATGATTTTCCGGATGCCTTAGGTATCGCATCAATCGCAGCTAGTAAAGGATGGCCTATTCTTCTGAGTGGGTCAAATCAGTTGCCAGATTCAGTAAAATCGTTCTTAGCCACTAAACAACCCAGTGATGTCTATATCGTTGGTGGAGAGGCTATCCTACCAAGTACAGTCTTAGACGAATTACATAAAGTATCTCCCAATACTAAAATGACACGCTTTGGAGGGTATGATCGTTTCGATACATTAGCACAAGTTGTTACGACATTTTACCCAAATCCAACAGAGATTTATCTAGCCAATGGGTTTGATTTTGCAGATGCCCTTTCTGGAAGTACAAATGCGGCGCAAAATAATGCACCAATCCTATTAATTGACCCTCAAGCAAACACCTTACCCCCTGCTATCAGAGAATACCTTGTTAATCACCATGACCCAAATGAAATAATCAAAATTAACGTTTTAGGCGGGACAGCCGCTGTACCAGAATTGGCCGTTGAACTCGTCAACGCTAGTATAGGAAATTCGACTGAACCTTATCCAGTTCCAGCATCAGTACAATCTTTGGTTGAGAAGCAGTCTATGCTTGACCTCATTAATCAAGAACGGTCAAAGGCAGGAGTGGCCTCACTCAAGTTTGAAGAAAAACTACAAAAAATGGCCCAAGCAAAGGCGGACGATATGGTTGCAAATTCTTATTTTGACCATAATTCGTCTACCTACGGTTCACCCTTTGAGATGATGAAAACATTTGGGATCGGTTATCAATCAGCAGGTGAGAATCTCGCAGGAAATGTTTCGATTCAAGCTGCACACGCAGCTCTCATGAACAGCCCTGGTCATAAAGAGAATATTCTCCGATCGTCGTTTAATCATGTAGGGATTGGAATCGCTATTGGTCCCCAGGGCTTAATTATTGCACAGGATTTTATTGATTGATACAAGCTAAAGTAGGCCCCCCATTGGTCAAAGGTCCTTCATGATAGGTACTTAAAGAAGATCGGGCCCTAGGTTAAATTC
>DATMYU010000409.1:0-2132 GCA_035560775.1 Desulfosporosinus sp. | reverse complement strand
ACAATATTGGTTAATTTGACAAACTACATCTCTAGTACGAAAAGAGCCCAAAGTCCGGGTCCACCGTTTTGGGCCCCTAATGTCACTTAGGATCTAGCAAATAAGAGCATTCTTTCAAACTTATAGTTCAAATCCATTTATGGCTCAAATCCATTTTCGGAATAACTGCAGAACTCTGTCTTTGAAACCTAATCTCTGGGGAGGGGGTGGGGGAGTTGGTTTTCGCCCATAGACAAGACCAAAGCCAAAGTAACCCTGGTTTCTCTTCATGAAACCGGCATTTTTTTGCAGTCTAGTCACCAAACCTGGCTGCTTTTTGACTTTGTCCGTGAGGCCTATTAACAATAGCCAATCTTTTTTGAGTTCGTTTATGATCACATTTCCTCTATTTCTCAATGGCTGCGGATTCTTAAGCTCTACATCCTCAAAGCCTGCTTGCTTTAAAGCATTGAGCCATTCTTCAAAGGGTAGAGGATTGGTGCTTGAACCGAAACACTCCTCCATCTGTCTCCTAAGATTAGTGGGCAATTCTCTGAGCAAAGCCATTTCTAGGTCAGCAACTCTGCCTTCGGGCTTTAGTACTCTATAAAACTCCTGGTAGACTTTAACTTTATCCAAAAATACCGTTATTGATTCAGCCATTACCACATCAAAGGAGTTATTAGCAAAAGGTAGATTATTAACATCAGCTACCCTAAACTCCACTAAATGAGCAACCCCTTCTTTATCCGCCCTTAGGCATGCTTTTTCAACCATTTGGGGATTAATATCTACTCCCATGATTTTGCAGCCAATAGTTTTAGCCAAGTGACAGGCTGTAAGACCGCTACCACATCCGGCATCGAGTACATATTCTTCAGGTTTTACTTGCATAGCATCCAAATTCTGTCTGGTAGCCGGAAAACCTCCCGGGTGTGAACTACCGATGCCCAGCCAAGCCAACAACTCAAAATAATTCATTTCTTCTACTCTTTTACTTTCTCCCAATACCATATAGTACCCCCTCCTCCCTTGGGTTTATGGTATTATATTCCATAGTGATAAGTGCTGACAGTATTTTTTCTGCATCCTTACATTTCGTTTAAGCTATCGATAATATGTATTCCATAAGTTTCCCCTATTTTTTAGGTGATAACAGGTTTTCTCCATACCTTTGCCGAATTACCCATATAGATTACTAGATTACAGAGTTAAAATCCAAGAGAAAGGGAGAAGTCGCATGGATAATTTTATTATTTTCTTCGTGGCAATAGTAATAGCCCTGGCAATTGCAGCGCTCTCCTCAAGCAGGCGCAGGCCAAACACGCATAATTACGATACAACTAACGGTGGAGACTATATTTATCAGAGCTCTGGGGATGCTCACCATTATCAGCATCACGGGCATATCGACCATAGTTCGGGATTCGATTGCTCTTCTGGAGATTCAGGTTCTTGTGATTCCGGAGGCGGCGGGTGTGACTAGTGGACAAATACTTAGGACTGATTATCAAACGATAACCAGTCCTAAAAAACGAATTCAATATGTCCAATGGGTTCTTTATTCGTCAACTTACATAGTAGTAACCACATTATCGTAGATATTTTGCTAATATTTATCGTTTAGCAACTTTTCCGTAACATAGGCTATCAAGGCAATTCCAGGAATGTCTATTATAAAATAGAGTAATCATAAAATTCCATCCCATAGAGGAAGCCTCCAATAGCACGAAACCTAATTAGGCTCTAAATTCTTTTAATTCTTTCACTAAAACAGCGAGTTGCATGGGTGTTAAGGTAAGTAAGTAGTCTCGTAATTCTGTCCACTTTCCTGGAGCAGTTCGTTTATAGATTTTAATCATACTCGTCAGTCGTTCAATAGCTTCCGTGTCCGCTTTAGAGGCGTAATAAGCCTCATAAATGTCCTCAGAAGCCCAAGCCACTCTCCCATCACAACAAGCAATTACCTCGCCCTCTAGATGTTCTCCAAAGGCAATAGGTCCCCTAGCCCTTATCGCACAATATATATCATCCACTTTCACCCCTCCCTTCGTCTTATCACTTCGACAAAAGGGAAAATTTTCCTACCTAAATTATGGAATTATTTTTTCAGGTTGAATTGCCTCTCGTTTACCCCCTCTTAATTAATATAT
>DATMYU010000408.1:0-4093 GCA_035560775.1 Desulfosporosinus sp. | reverse complement strand
GGTACCATAGGGTACCCTTTTACTTGCTAATCATAGCGGCCATGTTTGTCCCAAAATCGTAAGCGCTTACGATTTTGGAACTGGAAGGCTTGGCACCAGCCAAGTTTTCTTTAGATTCTAAAATGGCTAACCCCAGTTTGTAAATCCTGGGCCAAGGCCGACAGACTCTGACATGATAAGTTAATCTGACCGATAGAAGCTGTGAACTCTTCAATGGCCGTGGAAACGGTGGTTGCCTGGTCTGCTGTAACCTGGCTGACAGCACCAATATGCTGAATACCTGAGACAATTTGTTGGCTTCCGCCTGCCATTTGTTGTATGGAAGAGGCGATCCCACCTACTTGTTCGGAAACTTCAATCACCATATGTAATATCTCACTGAGGCCAAGACCAGCGGTGTTCACCACTTTAATTCCATCGTTCACATGAACTTCTTCAGAATTCATAGCAGCGATAACCTGGTTGATGTTATCCCTGTTCATGACCACTAGAGCAGTGATTTGCCCAGTTGCTACTTTGGCCTTTTCAGCCAACTTACGAACCTCCTCGGCCACCACAGAGAAGCCACGCCCATGCTCGCCAGCTCGGGCAGCTTCGATAGCGGCGTTTAAGGCCAGGAGATTTGTTTGTTCTGTAATACCAGTTATTGAACGTGCGATATCCGCTATTTGTTCGGAGCCATCAGCTAATAAAGTGATAGTTTCTTTAACAACTCGAGTACCCTTGCTGATATTGCCCATTTGCTCAATAGCCTGAGTGAGAGCCCTTTGCCCATTTTCAGTAGTTGTGGTTGTTTTGGTGGTGAGAGCTGTGACGCGCTGACCAGCCTCAGCTACCATTTGAATGTTAATGTTCATTTGTTCCATAGCCGCGACGGTCTCATTGACTGCACCAGCTTGTTTTTCCGTTCCACCTGCCACCTCAGCTATGGAGAGTGCTATTTGACCAGAGGCACTTGAACTTTGTTCCGTAATAGTTAAGAGCTGGTGTGCTGAGGTAGCGACGTTCGCCGCTGACACTGAAACCTGTCTGACTAGGCCAGACAGACTATCCGACATATTATTAAAAGCCTGTGCTAGTTGTCCAGCTTCGTCTTCGGAGGTAGTGCTTAGCTTGGTCAACCTGAGATTTCCTGAAGCAAACTCTTGCACATTTGTTAACATGATCTGTAAAGGTTGGGCAATGGCTCGGGCCACCAGTGCCCCAATGATAACTGCCAGAACGGCAGCAGCAAGCGGGAATACGAACAGCAATTTCTCCGCACGGACGAAATTAAGATTTTCACGGACAATGGTACTTTTCGCTTTCTGCGTGCTAAAGTCGACGAGTTCAGGAAGTAGTGTGTTTATTTCATCTAAGTTTTTGGTAGTGTTATTGGAAAAGTAGATATAGGCTCCTTCTTTGTCACCAGCATCCATTAGAGAGACTACCTTTTGCCAGCTATCATTGTATTTTTGCAGTACGTCTCTAACTTGCGCTAGTTTGGCTACTTCAAAGGTTTCTTTGGCAAGAGGGGTATAGTTGTCCAGGGATTCCTTGATAAAACCGTTTAGTACTGAGGTCTGAATGAGTAGGTTCTGTTTCTTAGACGTCTCAAGAGGGGCCAAGAGAAGTTCAATATTGACACTGCGGATCATTCGAACATTGGCATTAGTCTCATTGATTAGTTTTACAGCAACCAGAGAATTTGAATAGACATCGTTCATGGCTACTTTGGCTTGTCGATAATAGTAATACCCCATAAAACTTAAGCCGAGCATGAAGACTACCATGACAAGGACTAAGGCATTAATTTTGTAAAACGTTTTCCAATTGTAAAACCATTTCCATTTCATTGACATCCCTCCTCCTATCGCGTAATAAAAAAGCGTTGCCTCCTTGTTTTTTAACTTCTTTCTTGATTTGGGCAGCTCGTTCGGAGACAAGTAAGGGGGTCCAACTTTGATCATTCGTGTTTATGATGAGGCCGGCGAGAGCCACGCTAAGGTTTTCGGTACCAACTAACTGCTCGCAAGATTGTTCAAATTGGGCGAGGATGCTAACAGCTAATTTTTCTAAGTCTGAGGGTGAGGAGATTATAAGGAAATCGTCGCCACCGATGTGTCCGACGAAGCTTTTCTCAGCCGTTTTACTAGATTCAGTCTGCAAAACATCGCTTAACATCTTGATAGCAACGTCTCCTTGTTGAAAACCGTATAAGTCGTTATAATACTTGAATTTGTTAAGGTCAACATATATTAGGCCAAAGGTCAAGCCTCGTTCTAAATGTTGTCTTATCTCTTGGTCAATGCGGAGGTTGCCTGGCAATCCAGTCAACGGGTTGGCTCCTTGGGCAAGCTGGATCTGCCTCTCAGAGATAGCTTTGATAATATTTGCCATTGAAACCATACCGATCGGCTTGCGTTGGTTGGCCACAATAATGCCGTCATACAGCTGGGCATCCGGGCGTTGCATAGCTAAACTAGACACCACCTCTAAAGGAGTAGTATCTTCCACTATGAGGGGATTTGTGTCCATTATAGTGGACACCGTTTTTTCTAAAAAAAGAGATACACCATAGCGGGTACCAAGCGCGGCAAAAAGTCTGTCGCGTTGCATCACACCGACTATACGGGAGTTTTCGGTTATCCCCACCAGCCATTGTTGTGGGTGTTCACGGAAGTAAGTTTCAACGGAACTGACAAGGGCGTTGGTATCCAACAAGGGTAAGGGCTCCACCATGGAAAGAATAGGGTGTTGATCAATGGATTTAAGCCGACGGACTGGATCTAGGATTTCCATAACGGCTGGATTAATACTCTTTCGTTCAAAAGTAGGCCTCGCAACAAAGAAACCCTGTACGTAATCAACCCCCAATTGGACCACTGTGCGCATTTCCTCTGTCGTTTCCACCCCTTCGGCGATGATGCGACACCCTATACGCTTAGAAAAGGTGACGAAGGTCTCTAGCAAGGCCCATTTAATAGGATCAGCATTCACTCCCTGAATTAAAGACCGATCAATTTTTAGAAAATCTGGATGCAGCTCTGCTACGGACTGTAGCGAGGAGTAGCCGGCCCCAACGTCATCTAAAGCAATTAGGTAACCCTGATTACGATAATGATCTAAAGAATCTCGGAACGTGGAGAAATCCTCTATGGCACTTCGTTCGGTAATTTCTAGGACAACATCCTTCGGGGCTAACCCCTTTTCACTTAGCAATTTTCTAGTATGACCAGAGGCAAATTCGGGGTCGATTAGGATCTGGGGGTTAATGTTGAGAAAGAGCATTTCTTTGTCTTGAACAATATCTGGGTAGGAAGCAATAGCTTGGCGTCTGCAAAGTGTTTCGATCGGATAGAGCTGCCCTATCTTTTCGGCAAAGGGGAAGAGGTCAGCAATATTGTTAAAACAAGTAGAGTCTGGTATACGGGCCAACGCTTCAAAACCAAACACTTCTCCGCTTCGGGTATCAATGATGGGTTGAAAAGCGGTCTTTAAGTACGTGTCGGGTTCTTCGATTAGTTTGGTGATCGCTTCTCTGCGAGCAAAGAAATGGAGGTCCGGTTCAGATTTGTTTAGGAGGAAGGCCTCTTTGACAGCCGCATACAGTAAATAATCGGCACTTCTACCGGCTTTGTGAATACACCTGGCGAGTCCAGAGCGCAAGCATATTTTCTCTTTAACTAGTTTCCTAAGTCGACGGTTAAATCGTTCCTCCAAAGGAAGAACCCATTGCTCAATAACGTCCTTAATTTGCCATTGTGTATTTTTTCCAGGAACAAAATAGACAACAAAGTCATCCCCACCTCTGCTTTCCGATTGAGAGAAGAGGAAGAGATTGTGTTGTTTTCTAAGCGTAAGATTGATTTCATTTTCAATTTCCGCCAGAATTTCATGGCAGATTTTGTAGCCGTAACGAAATTCCACTTCATGAAATTTAACGATATCTAAATACAATACCCAGATTGTTTGCTCATCCCTAAGTAGGCGGTATAATTTTTGTTGCTTCATATCAGTCGACATAAACATTCTAATGCTCCTTCTCCCACCTAAACGGGGGACATAATCTAGAGCCCATTGATCAGTAAGTACATCCTAACAACATAATAAT
>DATMYU010000407.1:0-2431 GCA_035560775.1 Desulfosporosinus sp. | reverse complement strand
GGATTTATCGATTTATATGATATACTAAAAACAAAGGGTGATTCCAATTGGATCCTTTATATGAGAAGGCTATGCAGTATTTGGAAGCAGGAGAACTGGATGAGGCTGAAGCCACTTTTAAAACTTATCTCTGTGGGAATCCGGCAGATGCGATGGCTCATAATAAATTGGGGATCGTTTTCGTCAATCGATCTAACCGAGAGGAAGCAAAACGGTGTTTTGAAGAGGCACTGAAACACGATGCTTACCTTGTCCATGCCCTGAATAATCTAGGAAATATTGCACGCGAAGAGGGTTATTTGGAGCGGGCGATTGAATATTATCAAAAGGCGATTCTCATCGATCCGGATTTTTCATTGCCGCATAATAACTTGGGCGTAGTATACAAGCAGCTTAATCGTTATGGGGATTTCGTCCGTGAGATCAAGAAAGCAAAACGTCTGGAAAACAGGAAAGTCCTTAACTCCCGCAGGAAACGAATTTTCTGGGATTGGCTTGCTAAGGTTTGGTCAAAACCGAAATTATAAGGGGAACAAAAATGGATGAGCGTCACTATTTAATAGGCACAGCCGGACATGTAGATCACGGCAAAACAGAATTAATTCGAGCACTCTCCGGCATAGAGACGGATCGCTTAAAAGAAGAGAAGCAACGGGGAATCTCTATTGAACTGGGGTTCGCTCATATGATGCTGCCCAGTGGACGACAAGTTGGCATTGTCGATGTTCCCGGGCATGAACGGTTTGTCCGCCAGATGTTGGCAGGGGCCAGTGGTATGGATGTGGTTTTACTAGTCATCGCAGCGGATGAAGGGATCATGCCTCAGACTCAGGAACATTTAGATATTCTCACATTACTCGATATACCTAGAGGAATTGTGGTGATTAATAAGGTAGATCTTGTGGATGAAGAGTGGCTTGACCTCATGGAAGAAGAGATACGTGAGGATCTGAAAGAAACGGCCTTTCGGGAAGCTCCGATTTGTAGGGTTTCAGCTTTGAGTGGAGTTGGAATACCTGCCTTGCGTCAAACTATTGATGGGTTGCTTTCCGAGGTAGAGAGTAAAAAGTCGACCGGACCAGTGCGCATGCCTCTTGATCGGATCTTTAGCATTCAGGGGTTTGGAACCGTTGTGACGGGAACGCTTCACAGTGGAACAGTGAAACTGGGTCAGGAGTTGGTGATTGAACCAGGTCATATTCACGCGAAAGTCCGTTCCCTTCAAGTTCATAAAAACAAGATGAATTCTGCAGGCGCCGGACAGCGACTAGCCGTCAATATAGCTGGAGTGGATGTTGCTGAAATAGGGCGGGGTTCAGTACTTGTTATGCCGGATGCATTTAAGGTTGGAAAGATTCTGGATTTGAAGGTTCAAAATCTTTCCTCTGCAGATAAACCCCTAACCCAAAGACAACGAGTTCGTTTCCACCTCGGAACAACCGAAGTTCTAGGGCGCATACATCTTTTGGAGCAGGAAGAGCTAGCACCGGGGCAAGAAGGATTTGCACAAATCCTTCTTGAAGGACCTGTTGTTGCTGCGCCGGAGGATCGTTTTGTGCTTCGTTTTTATTCCCCTGCCCATACTATTGCCGGTGGGAAAGTACTTGGGGTAGCTGAGTTCAAGCAGAAACGATTTAAAGAAAGCGTATTGGCACAGATGAGGGTTAAAGACCAAGGTGATCCGCTTGACCTCTTAGAAAGAGAAATTGCCGAACCTCGTCTAGGTTCAGATTTAGTGGCACGCTTGCATGTCAGTTCCGTGGAATTAGAAGATCGCTTGAAATCTCTGGAGGAATTTGAGCGACTGGAAGTTTGGAGGGAAGATGAAAATCCTCTTTACTGGGGTAAGGCGGCAGCCGAAGCTTGGCGTTCAAAATTGATAAATTTAGTCAAAATCTATGAAGGATTAAACCCTTTACGCGGAGGAATTAGCAGGGAGGAATTAAAAACTCGCCTGGGAATTTCATGGACACACCGTCGTTGGCAAACGATTTTGGAACAAGGTTTTAGCCGTGGGTTTTATCGTATAGTTGGGAGCAAAGTCCAAACAAATGCTGGCGCAGAAATTCCACCGAGTATTTTGAAACGTTTGGATGCATTACGTTCAAAATGGCAGAGTGTTGCCCTAATGCCACCGGACCTGGTTACAACGGCAGAGGCTTGTGGTATTCCTAAGTCGGAAGCTCAGGAGTATGCGCAGTACTTGTGTGAAATTGGAGAATGGGTACATATTGATCAATTTTACTATAGACAAAAGGATTTAGAACTTGCTAAAGTAAGCTTAATCGAATTTCTTATAGCACAGGGTGACATAGGTGTTTCTGACGTACGGGAAATCTGGAGTACTTCTAGGAAGTATGCCGTCCCGTTGCTCGAGTTTTGGGACGATCAGAAAATAACAAAGAGAATTGGTGATAAAAGAATATTATAC
>DATMYU010000406.1:0-4125 GCA_035560775.1 Desulfosporosinus sp. | reverse complement strand
ATTATAGGGTCTGCAAGTTTCTATTGGACTTATTACACATGGCTCGACTATGAGTGCCGTACAGATCTAAAGGTTTTTAGAAGCAGGTTTTACGTTATTTTTGGATTATCCCCCAAAGAAATTAAAAATCCAGGCTGCAGGTTTCTCTCGCTCATTGGAGTTGGAGGCTGTTCGCTTGGTTTTTCGTTTTTATCGCGGACTGGTTATCACATATAGGCAAGGAGGTAACAGAGTGTTTACATTACTTAATTTGGTTCAACCAGATAACTTAGCAGAAGCTTATCAGATTCTGTCTGATAAAAGAAATAATACCATTCTCGGGGGATGCACTTTTTTAAAAATGGGGTCAAAACGAATCGGTACAGCAATTGACCTTTCCAACCTTAAGCTTAGCTATATAAAAGCGCAGGATGATTTTATCGAGATTGGGGCCATGACAAGCATAAGAGAGATTGAAACTTACAAGCTGCTAATAGAGTGCTTTAATGGGATACTTCCTAAATCAGTTCAGAACATTATTGGAGTGCAATTTAGAAACAGTGTTACTGTGGGTGCTTCGATTTATTCCAAGTACGGATTTTCAGATTTAATCACTGCCTTGTTAGCGCTAAATACCGAAGTTGAATTATATAAGGGCGGTAGAATGCCTCTGGCTGACTTCTTAAACAAACCAGAGGAGAAAGATATTTTAGTTAGAATATGGATAAAGATTGACAACCGGAAAGCTACTTACTTGAATTTGAAAAATTCAGCCAGCGACTTTTCGGTTTTAAATGTTGCAGTCTCCAAGCTTGAAGACCAATGGACAGTCGTTGTCGGGGCTAGACCGAGAAGAGCCGCTATAGCCACAAGTGCTTCTGCAGTTCTTTCAAGGGGAAAGTTTAGCCCTGAAGAGATTGAGGAAGCGGCTAAAAAGGCAGCCGAAGAGCTATCTTTTGGAACCAATATGAGAGGGACTGCCAATTATCGCAAGGCACTTTGCCAGGTGCTCGTCAAGAGGGGAATAATGGAGGTATTGCAATGCAAATAAAAGTGACAATTAACGGTAAAATGGTGACATGGGATGTAGAGCAGGATGAATTTCTTATGGACACCTTAAGATCCCATGGACTCCTTAGTGTTAAGAAGGCTTGTGAAACAAGCTGTTGCGGACTTTGCACTGTTTGGCTTGAGGATAAGCCAGTACTCTCTTGTTCTATTCTTTCTTTGCGGGTTCACGGTAAAAAGATCACAACCATAGAGGGAGTTCCTAAGGACGCGGAGGAATTTGCGCGAGTACTCACTGCAGAAGGGGCCGAGCAGTGTGGTTTTTGTAGTCCGGGTTTCATCATGAACGTACTGGCTATGAAAAACGAGTTGGTTAATCCTTCAGAAGAAGACATTATTCACTACTTAACCGGTAATCTCTGCCGCTGTACAGGCTATATGGGCCAGCTCAGAGCGGTTAAGACCTATCTGGGGGTGCTAGTTTGAAAAAGATAGACCTGAAATGTGTTGGTCACAGTATGCGTAAAATCGATGGAATGGCGATCGCCATTGGCAAACCGGTGTATACCGAGGATTTGGTCATGTCCAATGCTTTAGTGGTGAAAATTCTGAGAAGCCCGCATGCTTTTGCAAAGATCAATTCGATTGACCTCTCTAGGGCAGAGGGTGTGGAGGGTGTGGAATGCATCCTTACCTATAAGGATGTTCCGGCCGAACGATTTACATTAGCTGGACAATCCTATCCCGAACCCTCGCCCTATGACCGATTGATCCTCGATAAAATCGTGCGTTATGTTGGAGACGAAGTGGCGATTATAGCGGCCGTGGATGAAAAGACGGCGCTAATGGCAATGCGGAAGATCAAGGTTGATTATGAGATCTTGGAACCTGTCTTAGATTTTGAGCAGGCCGTGGGGCATTCTTCAGTTGTTCATCCTGAAGAGAATTTATCCTGCAATTTTGACATTGGACTGTATAGAGAAAAGAATATCGCCTCCTCCTTTAAAGAAGAAGTGGGAGACGTTGAGGAAGAATTTAAGCGTTGTTACGAGGTCGTTGAGGATGTCTATTATCCTCAGGCTCAGGCCCATGCTATGATGGAAACGTACCGTGCTTATACGTACCTTGATCATACGGGAAGGCTTGTAGTGGTCACCTCCACTCAGATTCCCTTTCATATTAGGAGACAGTTAGCGAGAGCTCTGCAGATTCCCTCAAGTAAGATTAGGGTGATGAAGCCGAGAATCGGTGGTGGGTTTGGGGGTAAGCAAACGGGCGCAGTAGAAGGATTCGCGGCTATTGTGACCCTGAAAACTGGGAAACCGGCGATCAGTATCTATGACAGAAAAGAAACGTTTAGTTGTACGACCAGTCGTCATGCCATGAGGTTGAAGGTCAAAGTGGGGGCTGATCAGGAAGGTATCATACGAGCGATTGATATGCAGGTTTTATCGGATACCGGAGCGTACGGTGAACATGCGGCCACCGTCTTAAGCTGTGTGGGCCATTATACTCTGCCCTTATACAATAAAACGAGTGCAGTTCGAATCACTGGAAATGCCGTGTATACCAATAAAATGCCCGCAGGGGCTTTCAGAGGGTATGGGGCAACTCAGGGAACGTTTGCGTTGGAATCTACGGTTAATAAGTTGGCAGAACGCTTAAACATGGATCCGACGGAGGTTCGCCTCAAGAATATTAGTAAAGAAGGGGAAACCTTTCTAACGGGGCAAGGCGTGCAACTCAGAAGTACGTCCTTAAACCGCTGTATCCAAAAAGGCAAAGAGTTAATTGGCTGGAAGGAAAAATTCCCACGCTGTGAAATCGGTCAAAATAAAGTAAGAGCTGTGGGAATGGCGATCACAATGCAGGGTTCGGGGATCGCCAATATTGGTACCACATCCGTCGAAATCAGATTGAACGATGATGGAAATTTCACCCTCCTCTCGGGTGCGACGGATATGGGACATGGCTGTGATACCATACTCACCCAGATGGCTGCAGAGATTTTAGAAATACCGATGGATAATATTATTTTTGTCGCGGGGGATACTGATACCTCTCCCTATGATCCGGGGTCTTACGCTTCCAGTACGACCTATGTTGCAGGAACAGCGACCGTCAAAGCTGCTGAGGATTTAAAAAAGAAAATTCTGGAGCAGGGAGCGAAGCTTTTAGGAGTTTCCTTGGATGAGGTGGAACCGAATGGGTTAGCAGTCCGCACCGTCAAAGGAGATCAAGAGATTAGTCTTGTCAAACTAGCTGAACTTACCATCCTAGGCGCAGGGAAACTTCAGCTAACTGGTTATGCGACACATGGCAGTGAAATTTCACCTCCACCGTATGTTGCAGGCTTTGCCGAGGTGGAGGTCGATCAAGAGACCGGAAAAGTAGAGCTGATCGACTATGTCGCGGTCGTAGACTGTGGAACCGTGATTAACCCGAACCTAGCAAGGATGCAAGCTGAAGGTGGGATTGCCCAGGGAATCGGAATGGCCCTCTATGAAGAGGTGAAATATAATGACTTAGGAAAGATGGCGACGAACTCCTTTATGCAGTACAAAATCCCGTGCCGCAAGGATGTTGGAAAAGTGCACGTAGCGTTTGAAGAGAGCTTTGAACCCACGGGTCCATTTGGTGCTAAATCTATAGGAGAAGTGGTAGCCAACACCCCGCCGCCAGCCATTGCCCATGCGGTTTATAACGCTGTAAGAGTTAGAGTAACCCGTTTACCCATCACGCCTGAAAAAGTATTCTTTGGAATGCAGAAACAGTAAAGAGACTTATTATGTATGCTATCCAATACGCGCATAGGATATAGAATTAGTGATTATTTTAATGATTAAACAAGGCTGGAGATTTCCGGTCTTGTTTTGATGTAAACTGTATCCTGTTCATAAAGAAAACTCGGCTAGCACCAAACTCTGACCATGGATGGCCGAGTGTCTCTGTAGCCAAGACTCGAACGGGACGTTTGAGGTTAGAGCGCTGGCCATGGATCTCCGAGTGTTTCTGTAGCCAAGGATAGAGAGAAGGGACCTTCCAGAAAGTATATAACTTACAGTGATATTTTCTGACTAATACAAGGAGTATGACTAAGGCTTCAAGATGAACATGTAATTTGCCCTATAATGGTGT
>DATMYU010000405.1:0-2261 GCA_035560775.1 Desulfosporosinus sp. | reverse complement strand
CTTTGTAAATAATATAAAACGTGTAGAGAATGGTGAAGAGCCGGAAAGCAAGCTCAATCAGTTATTATAGTTTTGCTGCATTAATAAAGCTAATAATCAAATAACTATTAGCTTGGGAGGAATTATATGACAGGACCGGCTATTGTTCTTATCCTGATTGCCGCCTTCGCTCATGCTACCTGGAATTATGTAGCAAAAAAAACCTGCGGTGGCATAGCCTTTATTTGGCTATTTGCCACTCTTTCCATTTTTCTTTATTTCCCGTTAGCTTTATGGATAATCGTCGTACAAAAGCCGGTTATCGGATGGCATCAATTAGGGTTTATGCTAGGCAGCGCCCTATTGCACTCTTTATATTTTGTCATGTTGGACAAAGGCTATCGGATTGGTGATCTTTCGGTCATCTATCCTCTCTCTCGCGGTACGGGTCCTATGCTTTCGACTATTGCAGCCATTGTGGTTTTAGGCGAACAGCCCTCCGCAGTAGCGCTGGTCGGAACGGTATTGATTGGATTAGGGATTGTTGTCATCACGGGGAATCCCTTTAAACTGGCGGAACCTATCGCCCGCAAACCAATGATATTTGCTATTCTCTGCGGCACGATGATTGCTGGCTATACGCTCTCAGACAAAATGGCTGTCAGCACTTTCCTGATACCACCCTTACTTCTTGATTGGTCGGCAAACTTAGGACGAGTATTTCTCTTAACTCCATATGCGTTTAAAAATTGGGACAAAGTAAAAGACCAATGGGCCAGTCACAAAATCGAAGCTATTAGTGTGGCTATTTTGTGCCCATTGGCGTATATTTTGGTTTTAACTGCTATGGTATTCAGTCCTGTAAGCTATATCGCACCAGCAAGGGAAATCAGCATTCTAATAGGCACTGCAATGGGAGCCAGACTGCTATCAGAAGGAAATATAAAAATTCGTGTCATCGGCGCAAGCGCGATGGTCATTGGATTGGTAGCGTTGTCTATCGGATAGCTAGGCAATGAATAATATTTTTTCAAAGGTGAACAAGGTTCTTACACTTGGCCTAACGCACTATGAAAAAAATGGAGGCGGCGATAATATGATAGAAGGCATCAGTCACATTACTTTTATTGTCAGAGACCTTGAACTTGCGACTAAATTTTTCAAAGAAATATTTGCAGCAGAAGAAGTGTACTCTAGCGGAGATAATACATTCTCGACATCGAGAGAGAAATTCTTCATGATTGGCGGGCAATGGATCGCAATTATGGAAGGAGAGTCCCTTCCTACTCGGACATACAATCACATCGCATTTAAAATATCAGAAACAGATTTTGAAATATATCAATCACGCATTCGACGACTGGGTGTAGATTGTAAACCACCCCGGCCACGCATAGAAGGCGAAAGCAAATCATTGTATTTTTATGACTTCGACAATCATTTGTTTGAAATACATACTGGAAAACTTTCTCAGCGCATAGAAAGATATAAAATGAAGTGACAAAGCGAGTGCGGGAACGATGACCAATGTGATTGGTGTCGCGGGGAGGGTTTGTAAATACTTTTGTGTTTTGCCAGATCTGGGACGTGACACCGGGCCGGGGAGTATCCCACATTCTGTGTACTCAAGCATATCAACGCTTACATTTAGCCAAAAACATATTATACTTTGACACCAGGGCCGGAAAAGGAATGTCCCTCGATATCTTTGACTAGTGTTGACATTAATACTCCTTTTTCGCTCAGAATATCAACCCGATAAGTAACTCAATATTTTAACGTTTATTTGCCATCACTCTCGGTTTTTCCATTTCCCCGTGCCGCCACCGATACCGGGATTGCCTAAACCGCCAGCCTGCAAATGACCAAGCAACTTATGTTCTTTGTTAAAGAATTGTACAGAAAAATAGGGCCCTGCAGATTCAAAGCTGAAGCTCACCGTTTCACCATATAACTTATCAATGTCATCGGTATAGATATCGCCTGCTCCGTTTATTGCTGACACAAGTGCACTAACTCCCGCATTACCATTGAATTCATGTTTTTCATCAAAAATCCAAATATGAAAATAAAAAACAGCACCTACTACACGAATTTGATAATGATATCTTTGCGTCATCTTTTCAAGACTAGCGGTCATATCATCAAGCTGATCTGAAGGTATTTTTCCTTCAAAAATATTGCAAATACTCTTATATGCTTTTTCGTTAATGCCCACAAGAGAATTGATATCTTTGACCATCGTTGTCATTATATATTCCTCCTTTTTAACAAGTCAAAAT
>DATMYU010000404.1:0-4021 GCA_035560775.1 Desulfosporosinus sp. | reverse complement strand
CTTTAAGAAAGTCCAATGATGTGGGTGTCAAAAAGTGAATGGAGAGCTTGAATGAAAGAAAATAAGCACGTTGATAAAAACGGGTGGACTGAATATTCCAGGCACGATGCTCCTAAAACAAATACCGCAATAATAGACTTTCCTATCGTTGGCATTGGTGCTTCCGCAGGAGGGTTGGAGGCTCTGTCAGCTTTCTTGGGTAAGGTGCCTGAAAATAGTGGCATGGCTTTCGTGATCGTTCAGCATATGGAGCAGAAGCGTAAGGACATTTTGGTGGAATTACTTCAGAGTATTACTCCGATGAAGGTTGTTCAAGTCAAGGAAAACACATCTGTTCAACCGGACAGTGTCTATGTAATTCCGCCGAGCAAGGCAATGTCGATCCGACACGGAGTTCTGCAGCTTTCCGATTTCACTGTGCCCCACTCTCTGCATCTGCCCATAGATTTCTTTTTTCGATCCCTGGCAGATGACCGGCAGGAGCGCGGTATTGGCGTGATCCTCTCTGGCATGGGAACTGATGGTACAGCGGGACTCAAGGCTATTAAGGAAAGAGGAGGTGTTGTCTTTATCCAGGAACCGTCCTCGGCTAAATTTGAGGGCATGCCTCGCAGCGCCATTGAGGCAGGTTTAGCAGATGTTGTAGCTTCGGTGGAGACGTTACCGTCAAAAATTATTTCCTATCTTGAACACAAGCCCCTTGTTGACAAGGCTGACGAGGACCCGGCAGACACCGCCTTGAATCCCTTCGACAGTATTATGATTCTCTTACGGTCACACACAGGTCATGATTTTTCTTCCTATAAAAAAAACACTGTAGATCGTCGGATTGAGCGGCGTATGGGTATCCATCAAATCGACGAGATTGCCGCCTATGTTCGTTTCTTGAAGGAGAATCCCCAGGAACTGGGATTGCTATTTAAGGAGTTTTTGATCGGGGTTACCAATTTCTTTCGCGAACCGATGGAGTGGGAATTGTTAAAGGACAAAGTCATACCGGCACTCTTGGTTGATAGGGCACCCAGTAATACGCTTCGGGTTTGGGTATCCGGCTGTTCCACCGGTGAGGAGGCTTACTCCTTAGCCATTGTCTTCAGAGAGGTACTGGACCAATTAAAGCCTTCGCAAGACTTTTCCATGCAGATTTTTGCCACTGATTTGGACCGTGACGCTATTGATAAAGCTCGGGAGGGAGTTTTCTCGGCCAAAATTGCGGAAGATATGTCGGCGGAGCGTCTGAGTCGGTATTTCACCAAGGTGGATCGTGGCTATCAAGTTGTCAAGACCATTCGGGATATGGTCATCTTTGCTCAGCAAAACATGATTAAGGATCCGCCTTTTACCAAAATCGATATCTTGACCTGTCGCAACCTGCTTATCTACCTGACACCAGAACTACAGAAAAAGCTCATTCCGCTTTTTCACTATAGTCTTAATCCTGGTGGTTTTTTGTTTCTAGGAAGTGCGGAGGCGGTCGGGGATTTTACAGAGCTCTTTAAACCGCTGGATCGCAAATCACGGCTCTACCAGCGATTTCAACCCCTACTGCAACTGGATTCTGTGCAGTTTCCAATCTCCTTTAACCCTGCTCGGTTTGCAGCGAACCAGCCGTCAGCAGTAGTTCAGAACATTCAGGAGCTGGCGGATAAACTGATTTTGCAATCTTATTCACCGTCGACTGTGTTAGTCAATGGTAAAGGTGATATCCTCTATATTACTGGGCGGACGGGTAAGTATCTGGAACCAGCTGCAGGCAAGGTTAATTGGAATATTTTCGCCATGGCCCGTGAAGGGCTAAATTATAAACTGAGTAATACTTTCTACAAAGCGATCCGGCAAAAAGAGTCAGTTACTTATAGAAACGCTGTTGTGATCAACGAAGGTGGTTCGCAGATGGTTGACATCACAGTCAATCCGCTCAAAGAGCCGGAGGCGCTGAGGGGGATGATTATGATTATTTTTACTGACGTGGTTACCCCGAATGTCATCGAACCACTCAACACGGTCGAACGAATCCCTGCTAACAGCCAGCGAGAGACGGAACTGGAACGGGAACTGATGCAAGCTCGCCAGGTGTGGCAAACTGCCAGTGCAGAAATGCAGATATCCCAAGAAGAACTCAAAGCCAGCAATGAGGAATTGCAGTCCAGCAACGAAGAACTCCAGTCGACCAACGAGGAACTGACCACAACCAAGGAAGAAGTACAGTCCTTAAATGAAGAGCTAAAGACGGTTAATTACGAACTGCAGGACAAGTTAGACGACCTGTCAATAGTCACTAACGATCTGAAGAACCTATTGGACAGCACGAAGATTGCCACCTTGTTTTTGGATAACACGTTGTGCGTGAAGCGCTTCACCGACCAAATGTCTGTGGTCTCTCAGCTGATTTCGAGTGACGCGGGTCGACCCATCACCGATATCGCTTCAGATCTTTTTTATCCTGAACTGACGGAGGATGTTAGGGAAGTGCTGCGGACGCTGAATACTGTTGAAAAACAGGTCATGTCTGTTAATGGGTATTGGTATAACGCACGCATTCTGCCTTACCGCACATTAGATGACAAAATAGACGGTGTGGTCATCACCTTTGTCAATATCACGGATTTCAAAGTGTTGGAGGCGGAGTTGCGCAAAACAAAATTGGCTCTGGAACAACGTATTGTTGATCAAGACGAGGAGCTGGTACAGGTGAATGACAGGTTGCTGGAAGAAGTACACCTTGGTCAGCGGGAGGTTGCTGCCAGTAAAGGTCCGAAGTGAAGTGAGTCGTAGCTGGTTTTCCCCTCAATGTATAAGTAAGAGTTATTTACTTATACTAACCTGAGTATTGACCATTGAGGGGTGAAGATATTGGATCTGATTTCAATCTTCAAAAAAGCTAAACATCAACATGAACGTCTCGATATCCAGGAAGCGTTCAATGTATATAACCTTCTTAGAGCAAGATATGTCAGCACTCAAACAGTTCAATTATTTAAAAACTTTGCTCATGACCTAGGTTGGGAAATAATCCTAGATGGATTTATTAAACATTTTGACAAGCAAATTGCTATTTTAGAGGAACTAGGAGAAAGATTCCGTATTATCATGCCCAGTAGATCACCGGTGGACGTCAAATTCGCAACTAGTATTAATGACATTACGGATGAGTATATCTATAAAAAGATGTACCATGACCTTATAGCACAGCTGATGTCTCTTATCCATGCAGTTCGTTCAGCCAGTACGAATGATAAAATAAGAAATATTATCATCCAAGATTTAAAAATACATTTTGAAGATTTTGATACCCTTTATAAGTTTGGTAAATTGAAAGGCTGGGAAGAGACGTATCCTGTTTACAAGACTGCTATGCCCCATGAAGAAGAACAGCTTTCCACTTCCGAAGCATTTCATATTTGGGATCATGTTAATCTGAGATATGAAGAAATTGAACTCATAGGTCTATTTGCTAATTTTGCCCATGATACTGAGTTTAAGGTGATACTTGAACATGGATTATATATTTTTAACAAGCAGGTTAACCATCTCGAACAGTTAGCGCTAAAGCTTAATGTACCGCTGCCTAACAGGCCGACTCTGCCAATAATGTCTCCAATTGATCCTGAAACGATCACGGATAAGTTTATGTACCGTAATATTTTAAGCTGGGAATTAACTTCCTTAGATACTCATGTCAGGGCAATCATTGAGACGATCAGGAATGACTCACTGCGTAAGCTATGGAGCGAAATCCTAAATGCGGAGTTAGAGTATTACGACAAATATCTGAAGTATGGAAAAATGAAAGGTTGGACAAAAGTAGTCCCTATTTATGGGGAGCCAGTGTCATAAGTAAAGAAAAATGAAACAACTATTGTAGGAGCAGAAGCAGATGCCAGTATCTGGCAGTTCGTACCTATCTTATTGACTCGTGAAGGTTTGAGATAAAGGTTGTTGGATAGGGTGCGGAATTTATAAAAGAGTGCCATAATAGTAACCCCAGTCTACTTTTGCTTGATATCATGCATGCTAAGAA
>DATMYU010000403.1:0-2820 GCA_035560775.1 Desulfosporosinus sp. | reverse complement strand
GATGAGCGGGGTAATAGATTTTAATCACTACTATATTTTTTCCAGCAGCTCCTTAATCGTGTCTTCAGGATATTAGATTAGGCCTCGGAATGGTAGCTAAATCCAAAAATATCTCTCCCGCATTTGAGTGTTGTGCTGTTTACGAAAGAATATTTTAGATGAATGAATCAAAGTTTAACGTACTTCTTTACTCGGATGAGTCACAGCCTGCTTTTTTTGCAGTTGGATATTCAGCCATTCTATTGATGAATATGCCCAACATGCATTTAACCGTCGTGCAGCTAAAACAAAGCAATGACGGCTCTATGGGAATTCCAATTAAAAGAAGATGGATTGGAATATTTAGGAAATGAGTTTAGATACTTTAATGGAAATAATTCGAAAACACTTTAAGAAGCGGGCTCTAACAGTATAGAAGACAGAAATGCTTGAACAAAACAGAGAGAATTGGCCGGTGCTGCCACAGCTATGGGACTATCGGCAAAAAAGTGTTTACTGGTGTGAAGATAGTCCTAATCCTATTGGACATGTCAAGCGAATGGTAGAAGCAGTGGAATGAACCAAATTAGCTGTCTAGAACAAAGACGCCGGTGTAGGAAGACGATCTTCGTACACCGGTGTTTCTATCGTTATTACTAAATTTTCGCTTGTCAGTCCGTCTGTGCCAAAAATTTAGTTGGAGCAGCTAGCCTACAGGAGTTTTCGTTTGTATAAATATATTTTGTTGTCATGATATTCATTGAGGCAACTTAATAATCTCGTCTACATGGGTTATTGAGTAGTAGTATTCAATGATCTGTTTCCTCTGTTGGGGCTGGCGGTGTCACTGATGGCGTGGTGTGTGAGTAGTATCATTTTCATGATCTGTTTCTCCCGTTGGGGCTGGCGGTGTCACTGATGTCGTGGTGTGATGAGTAGTATCAGTTTCATGACCTGTTTCCCCTGTTGGGACTGGCTGCGTCACCGGCGGCGTGGTGTGTTGAGTTGTTTCGCTTTCATGGCCTATTTCCCCTGTATTGGAAGGGTTCGTATAACTATGGTCCTCTGTAGTGTTCGATTCCATATTTGAAGGATGTTCGTATTCTGAACTCTCTTTAACATTTGGTTCTCTCATGGTATCAGTAGAGTTATCTTTCAAGTCTTGTGCCCTTACCTCGAAACTTTCCTCAGGGAAAAGGTTAGATACACTAACCTTCGCATTGAGTAGAGCTTTTTGTGCATCATTACGGAGGGTGTCGGGTTGAATAGCTATACCTTTCGCTTCACACCGATCATAAATCAAATAACTGTTAACCGTCATTCCGTGTTGCTTGGCTTCCTGGTGGATTTTCTCGTTCGCTTGACTGACAACCACACTTCCGAACATGTTCCTGCGAGTCATTTCATCCCGGATTGAGTCTCGAAGTTTTTCTGTATCAATAATGTAGGCTCCCCACTTATTTACCGGTACCACGCTGGCTAAGATCAGATTGTGAGTTTCGTTTAGCGTTCCTTTATAATTGGCATTTCCTAAGATTAAATCAACGGCTTGATAGACATTCAGTCCTTTGATGGATAGTCCTTCCACTATACTTGAACCGTCATTGACATCTTGCACTTTAATAACCTTACCATCTTTGTTGATCAATAACTCTACGCCTTTATTGATATCTAGAGCGACCGAAGCGACTGCCATATTCGGAATAAATAAGTAGAAGACACTGATACTTAGAACAAGGAACAAAACTGCTGCAACGGATGCATACTTCAAGGTGGAATTATGAAACACAAATAAACGCCTAGGGTTTATACTAACTTCGATAGTCTGGCCTACGACAGGTGGCTCTTTGGGGGTAGGAATTTCTAAAAAATCACCACCTTCCGTAAAGACGGCAGTAACCTTTGGAGAGGTACGCATCACAAGGCCTTTGGTTTTCTTCATTTCTGCTACACCCTCTCTCCCAGTTCTTCTGGAATCTGCATGAAAATCTTTAGCGGATGGAAATCTGGTTTGGATAGAATAAGGGCCAAGGCGATGAGATATTTTCGCCCTTTTTCCAGGGCTTTGCGTTTTATGCCGGTCATTAATTCTAGTTCTTTGATGGGTAAAAGTCTATTTGTTTGAAGATGCGCCATAAGCTCAGGGCTATTACTTAAAGCCAAGGCCGCCTTAGTGAGCGTTTGCTTTCTCTCTGTGTGTTTTGGGGAGGCTTTAATCAAATCATCTAACGTAACGTTATAGTCACATAGCACGCGGACGTAGTGTTCAAGGACTCGTGCAAAGAACTCTTGGTTTTCGTTTTCTTGATATTGCTCTAGGGAAGTATCAAGTTCGTAGCGGCTCAACTCTTCATCTTCTAGGTTCATTGGGGAGAGGGAAAGATGTTGATGTTTGCTTTCTTTGCGAAAATAGTCCACTAATCTTCGGCGGATCACCATTTGAGCAAAGCTGTGAAAAGAAACTCCTCCATCAGAGTCGAAGTTGTCAATCGCTTCATTAAAAGCTAAAAGGGCAATACTGAGCTCGTCGTCATTATCCCAGGTTAAATACCTACCGCAAGCTTTGGAGCTTACCCGAGCAATAAATGCTTTATGAGAGCTTATAAGATCCTCCCGTACGAGAGGATCGCAGTTCTTAGCTAATATTAAGGTATCTCTCAAAACCTGTTCTTGCACCTTAATCACTCCACTTAATAGTTTTTCGTAACACCGAAGCCGTTTTTAGGGGTAGAAAAAACATTCTATACCTATTATAGGGCTAGAATGTTACAAGATTGTCACAATTAAAGAGTTGGCCATTGCAATAAGTTTAAAATAAGAGTTAAAGTAAGAAATGAATGC
>DATMYU010000402.1:0-8135 GCA_035560775.1 Desulfosporosinus sp. | reverse complement strand
AGCCAACCCATTATCCGATATATTTAACGCCCATATAGGGCTGTAGTGCTTTAGGAACACGCACTCTACCGTCATCATCCTGGTAATTTTCCATAATAGCAGCAACCGTACGCCCGATCGCCAATCCGCTACCATTTAAAGTATGGACATACTCCGGCTTTTCTTTAGGACCTCTCCGAAAACGAATGTTTGCCCGTCGTGCTTGAAAATCTTCGAAATTACTACAAGAAGAAATTTCCCTATAGGTATCAAAGCTAGGTAGCCATACCTCCAAGTCATATGTTTTGGCGGAAGTAAACCCGAGATCACCGGTTGATAACGCCATAACACGATAAGGAAGCTCTAAGTCTTGAAGAATACTTTCGGCATCCCTGGTCAGTAATTCGAGTTCCTCATAAGAATTCTCAGGGAGAGAGAATTTGACAAGTTCCACTTTGTTAAATTGATGTTGGCGAATCAGTCCCCGCGTATCCCGTCCTGCGGATCCCGCTTCAGAACGAAAACATGAACTATAAGCACAATGACGAATCGGCAACTGGCTACCGTCTAAAATTTCCTCACGGTAAAGGTTCGTTACCGGCACTTCAGCTGTTGGAATTAAGAAATAATCTGTTCCAACAACTTTAAATGCGTCTTCCTCAAATTTTGGAAGTTGACCTGTACCGATCATTGAAGTTCGATTAACCAAATACGGCGGAAGTATTTCTGTATAACCCTTTGTGGTGTGTCGATCAAGCATGAACGATATGAGGGAACGCTCTAGCTTTGCACCTAACCCTTTATAAAATGTAAAGCGTGCACCTGTCACTTTAGCCGCTCTGATGAAATCTAATACATCCAATTTCTCACCGATCTCATAATGCGCCTTAGGTACAAAATCAAAAACACGAGGAGTTCCCCATGTGCGCACTAGAACATTCGAGCTTTCGTCTGAACCAACCGGCACAGAAGAATGAGGAATATTAGGAATTTCATAGAGTACCTTTTCCATCTCTTGCACAATATCCGCCGATTTTTGTTCCAAATCCTTAATAGCTTGACCGACTTCACGCATTTCTAAAACGAGGCTTTCGGCGTCTTGCCCATTTTTTTTAAGGCGCCCAACTTCTTCAGAAACAGTATTGCGGCGGGCTTTTAAAGTCTCAACTTCAAAAAGCAATTTACGTCTTTCTTCTTCTAGTTTTAAAAAGTGATCTATACTAATCGAAACGTGACGTTTTTTCAATGCTTCCTTAACTACTTCGGGATTATTACGTACAAACTTGAGATCCAACACACTAAAAAACCTCCCATGCCAATAAAGAAAACTTGGCTGGCGACCGCCTTAGTTGCACTTATACCACCAGAATTAAGCTACTTAAAAACTTATACTTTATGTATAGGTATAAAGAAAACTTGGCTAGCACCCGAAGACACTGTCTTCGCACGTATTAGTCATTCTGTCAGCCACTGGCGCTGGCGGTCGCCTTAGTTACACTTATGCTTCCAGAGTATATAGTTGACAGTTATGCTTTCTGACTAGTAGAATACGCTCTTACTTAGACCAATGTTCATCGATCATGTCTAAAAAATATTTATGGACCCGTTGGTCTGGAGTAAGTTCTGGATGAAATGCACTGGCTAATAAATTTCCTTGCCGTGCAAAAACGATCTTACCTTCATACTCTGCCAAAATGCCTACATTTGGAGCAACTTTCCGAAGGTAAGGTGCTCTAATAAAGACCGCACGTAGAGGATTAGAACCCATGGCAGGTACAATAAGGTCCGTTTCAAAACTTGCCACTTGCCTTCCAAAGGCATTTCGTTCTACGACCGTATCCATAAGGTTTAGTGAATATTGGTCGCTATCGATAATCGTTTTACTGAGTAGGATCATGCCGGCACATGTTCCGAAAATAGGTAAATCTTTAACACCAAGTTCCTTGATTTTGTCACCTATTCCATCGATCTTCAAGAGTTTACCAATAGTCGTACTTTCCCCACCGGGAATAATAAGTCCCTGGATTCCTTCAAGATCGCTTGTTTTACGCACTTCAACAACATCGCAACCCAATTGTTCTAAAACCTGCCGGTGCTCGCGAAAAGCACCTTGCAGTGCCAAAACGCCAACACACTTTTTCATTTTTACCAACCCCGTTCTTGCATGCGCTGAGAATCAGTCAACGTTGAAATTTCAATTCCGGACATAGCTTGTCCTAAATCTTTGGAAATCTCCGCAAGCATTTTTGCGTCCTTATAATGGGTTGTTGCTAAAACAATTGCCTTAGCACGAGCTTTTGGATCACCAGATTTAAAGATTCCAGACCCGACAAAAATACCATCACACCCAAGATGCATCATCAATGCTGCATCAGCTGGTGTAGCTATACCACCTGCGGCGAAGTTAACAACCGGAAGTTTTCCATTTTTGGCGATATATAGCACCAAATCATAGGGTGCACCCATATCTTTGGCAGCTGCCATAAGCTCTTCTTGTGGCATTAATGTTAAAGCTCGTATTTCGCTCGAAACAGTACGCATATGGCGAACGGCTTCAACAACGTTACCTGTTCCAGGTTCTCCTTTAGTACGAATCATTGCAGCTCCTTCTCCGATTCGGCGTAATGCTTCTCCTAGATTACGACACCCACATACAAAGGGCACTTTAAAGTCATGCTTATCAATATGGTAAGAATCATCAGCAGGTGTTAATACTTCAGATTCATCAATGTAATCAGCACCTAATGCTTCTAAAATTCGAGCTTCTATAAAATGACCTATGCGTGCTTTCGCCATGACGGGAATAGATACCACTGCCATAATGCTCTGAATAATCTTAGGATCAGCCATCCGAGCGACCCCACCTTCAGCCCTAATATCCGAGGGAACACGTTCTAAAGCCATTACAGCACATGCCCCCGCCTCTTCTGCAATTATAGCCTGTTCAGGAGTCGTCACATCCATGATGACGCCCCCTTTTAGCATTTCTGCAAGCCCTGTCTTGACTTTCAATGAAGCAATATCAGTCATATTAATTTCCTCCTCTAATTTTTTGCTAACTGTTTAGTTAATTATAAAACGCTATTTCTATGATTAGCCATGGTAACACCAAGCACGAATTTTGTCAATTTATTCCTCATTATCTGATTCTTCTAAGTCTTCTGAGTCCGTCAAATCTCCAACTTCTCCAACTTCTCCAGCTTCTTCATCTTTCATCAAAACTTTGGCCATTGCAACAACAGTACTTGCGCCGGTTCGCATCGCTAGAACTCCTTGAGCGGAACGACCCTGATTAGAAATATCGGAAACCTGAATCCGGAGCATAATTCCATTATTCGTGATGACCATCAGCTCATCTTCTATTTGAACAACCTTGATTCCAACCAACGTACCCGTCTTGGCGTTCAATTTCATAACAATGATTCCTTTGCCACCACGTCCTTGAACACGGAATTCCTTAAGATCAGTGCGCTTGGCAAAACCATTTTCACTCATAGTTAAGAGTTCGCCTTTATCACCGATCACATCCATACCGACAACCTCGTCATTTGCTTCAAGCCTTATGCCTTTCACTCCGCGCGCCGTACGCCCCATATATCTCACATCAGCTTCCGCGAAGCGAATCGCAATTCCATTTTTTGTGGCAAGAAGAATATCGTCTAACCCTTGGGTTAACTTGACACCGATGAGCTCATCATCTTCATCGAGAGTTAAAGCAATTAATCCATCACGTCGTGACGAATCATATTCTTGCAAGGCAGTTTTCTTCATGATACCTTTTTTGGTAGCTGTGATTAAGAAGAAATCGGAACTATAATCCTTGATCGCCATAACTGCTGTAATCATTTCATGCTGGCTTAAATTCAAGATATTAATAACGGCTGTTCCCTTGCCTGTCCGACTGGCTTCCGGAATTTCGTAGGCTTTCAAACGATACACTTTACCCTGTGACGTGAAGAAAAGAATATGATGATGCGTGGTTGTGGTAAAGAGATGCTCCACGAAGTCTCGTTCTTTGGTAGCCATCCCATTAACGCCTTTGCCACCACGGTGCTGGCTCCTATAAGTATTTAGAGGTAAGCGCTTAATATACCCATAATGGGTTACAGTAATAACCACGTCTTCCTCGGCAATAAGATCTTCAATATCCATCTTACTAACATCAACGGTAATGAGTGTCCGGCGGGGATCTCCAAATTTGCGATCGATTTCTTCTAGTTCTGTCTTAATAATTTCAATAACCATACTATCCGAGGCCAGGACAGACTTCAAATAGGCAATAGTATTCATCAGTTCCTGGTATTGGTTTTCTAACTTCTCACGTTCTAGTCCAGTCAGACGCTTTAATCGCATATCGACAATGGCTTGGGCCTGTCGATCACTCAAACCAAAACGGATTGTCAAATTTTCTCTGGCATTTGATTCATCCGTGGAAGAACGAATAGTTTCTATAACCTCGTCAATATGGTCGAGGGCAATACGCAGTCCCTCAATAATATGCGCTTCAGCTTCCGCTTTTTTGAGTTCGAATCTGGTCCTCCGTACAATAACATCTTTTTGGTGTTCAATAAAATAATGAATCATATCTTTAAGCGTAAGAGTTCTCGGCTGGCCATTCACGAGTGCCAGCATATTTACGCCAAACGTTTCTTCCAGCTGGGTATGCTTATAGAGTTGGTTCAAGATAACTTGTGGATTGACATCACGCCTTAGCTCAACCACAATACGCATTCCCGAACGATCTGATTCATCCCTAAGATCCGTAATCCCATCTAACTTCTTATCACGGACAAGATCCGCTATTTTCTCAATTGTTCTGGCTTTATTGACCATAAACGGAATTTCTGTAAAAATAATTTGGCTTTTACCGGACTTTTCCATATTTTCAATGCGTGCTTTTGCCCGTGTCTTAACTGACCCTCTTCCCGTCGTATAGGCGGACCTGATTCCTTCGTAGCCCATAATAGTTCCACCGGTTGGGAAGTCGGGACCTTTGACATATTTCATCAGATCATCAATCGATAACTCCGGGTTATCGAGTAGGGCAACGGTTGCTCCAATAACTTCTGTTAAGTTATGCGGAGGAATATTGGTTGCCATTCCTACTGCAATCCCTGATGAACCGTTCACGAGCAAATTTGGATATTTCGAAGGCAATACCGTAGGTTCATCTTGTTTCTCATCGTAATTAGGGGTGAAATCAACGGTATCTTTATCGATATCTGCCAACATATAGGTCGCTATTTTGGCCATACGAAGTTCGGTATAACGCATGGCTGCAGCAGAGTCGCCATCAATCGATCCAAAGTTTCCATGTCCATCAATGAGCGGATAGCGGCTAGCAAAATCCTGATCCATACGAACAATAGCATCATAAATTGAACTATCCCCATGAGGGTGAAATTTACCCATACAATCCCCGACAAGACGTGCTGACTTACTGTACGGTTTGTTGGGAGTTAAACCCAACTCATGAAGGGTATATAGAATTCTCCGATGCACTGGTTTAAGCCCGTCTCGAACGTCTGGCAAAGCGCGGCTAA
The DNA here is from genome assembly GCA_035560775.1 of Desulfosporosinus sp. Classification (GTDB taxonomy): domain Bacteria; phylum Bacillota; class Desulfitobacteriia; order Desulfitobacteriales; family Desulfitobacteriaceae; genus Desulfosporosinus. The sequence goes on along the minus strand of DATMYU010000402.1, from coordinate 2,613 downwards.
CGATAACACTCATCGCGTAGTCGATAAAGGATTTTCGCATTTCATCCGCAATTTCAACGGGAAGAACTTTTCCTCCCAGAATTTCATCCGACATGAGTGAGCACTCCTTTAAGTATCTAGATTACGTACATCCTTAGCATAACGGTTAATAAAGTCACGGCGTGGTTCAACTTTGTCTCCCATCAATACCGTAAACATTTCTTCTGACCGCATAGCATCTTCTATCGTCACTTGTAAGACCGTGCGCGTTGCAGGATCCATCGTAGTTTCCCACAACTGATCCGGATTCATTTCTCCCAAACCTTTGTAGCGCTGAAGTTCAACTTTTTCTCTGCCTATTCTATCTAAGATTATACTGAGTTCTTTATCTGTATAAGCATATTGAATGTCTCTCCCCTTCTTAACTTTAAAGAGAGGGGGTTGCGCAATGTAAACATAACGATTTTCGATCAAAGGCCGCATATAGCGATAAAAGAAGGTTAATAGGAGTGTCCTAATATGAGCACCATCTACATCAGCATCTGTCATAATAATCAGTTTGTGATAGCGTGCTTTTGTAATATCAAATTCATCAGAAATACCAGTTCCCATCGCGGTAATCATCGCTCGGATTTCGACATTTCCCAATATTTTATCGAGTCTAGCCTTTTCCACATTAAGAATTTTTCCACGCAGAGGCAATATGGCCTGGAATCGTCGATCCCTTCCTTGTTTGGCAGATCCACCTGCACTGTCACCCTCGACAAGGTACATTTCACAAAGATCTGGTTCTTTCCAAGAACAATCGGCAAGTTTTCCCGGAAGGGAGGTTCCCTCTAAAGCACTTTTACGGCGGGTTAACTCACGCGCTTTACGGGCTGCATCACGTGCTCGTGCTGCTTGAACCGACTTATCAATAAATTTTCTAGCAATTGATGGATTCTCTTCAAGAAAAGTACTTAATCCTTCTCCTGTAGCAGAGTCCACAATACCTCGTATTTCACTGTTCCCTAATTTTGTCTTTGTCTGCCCTTCAAACTGAGGATCAGGCACTTTAACAGAAATCACGGCAGTAAGGCCTTCACGAATATCATCTCCGGTTAAATTAGAATCAGTGGCTTTAATTATATTGCCTTTACGAGCATAATCGTTAACCACCCGTGTTAACGCAGATTTAAAACCCGCCTCATGGGTTCCTCCTTCTTGGGTATTAATATTATTGGCATATGAAAACAAATTTTCAGCATAACCATCATTATATTGCATACAGATTTCAACTTGAACATTATCCTTCATTGTTTCAATATAAATTGGCTGAGGATGTAAGCAATCCTTGCTTTTATTAAGATAAAGAACAAAATCCTGAATACCACCTGTATGTAAAAATGTTTCTTTTACGTTTGTCCGCTCATCCGTTAAATTAATCGTTACACTTTTATTTAAAAAAGACAGCTCTCTTAGACGATGTGCCAGAAGATCAAAATCATAGACTGTCTCTTCAAAAATATCGGGATCGGGGATAAAGGTAATCTTTGTCCCATTACTCTCAGTTTCCCCAATATTTACTAGTTCCGTGGTTGGCTTTCCGATAGCATATTCCTGATGGTAAACATGGCCCCCTTTAGAGACCTCTACAATTAACCACTTTGATAATGCATTCACGACACTTAAGCCCACTCCATGAAGGCCACCCGAAACTTTATAGGCGCTCTCACTCCCACCAAATTTACCACCGGCATGTAGTACCGTCAAAGCGACTTCTACAGCAGGTTTCCCCGTTTTAGGATGTATGTCTACAGGAATTCCTCGGCCATTATCTACAACAGTGATGCTATTATCCTCATGAATAAAAACATCGATTAGATCGCAAAAACCGGCCAAAGCTTCGTCAATACTGTTATCAACAATTTCATAGACAAGATGATGGAGACCTCTGCTACTCGTCGTACCAATATACATACCAGGACGCTTTCGTACAGCTTCCAGTCCTTCAAGAACTTCAATTTGCCCTGCATTATAACTATCACTAGGATCCTGAGCTTGAATATCTTTGTTTTCTTGCAAAGCTGTTTCCTCCCAATAAATGCCTTCAACCGTATTATTATACCCTAAATAGTTACCCGTTTCAATTTATCCAATAAGATAGTCGACATTCGAACGTCATTCATCACTTATTTCCTCCGCTACAAGACCCAGGACGCAGTGTCATACGAGCGTAATGTCTATATTTAAACAAAATTAGCAAACTTCATGTAAAAGGCCCCAGACAAGGTCCAGATACAAGTCAAGAACCGTCCCCTCTCCCCCAAAACCAGGACGCAGGGGTACACAAGCTCAACATCTTTACGTAAGCAGACTAGCAAACTTTCGTTAGCGACCGACCCCAAATACGGGGCATCGAACAGGGTCCCTTCTCGCCATCACAGCGCTTTGCCATCCTTGGCTCCGGGGACACTAGGCCATCCATGGTCGTCGGACGGTGCATTGAGCGGGTACCCCGCTCCCCATAGCAGGAGCTTGAACGGATTGAACGGTTAGTTTGCTCTGCGTCGTAGGACTAGCGCTGTGTCACACAAGTCCCGCCTCTAAGAACGCTTAAATAAAGTAGTTGAAGAGATAGGTGATAAATAATAC
>DATMYU010000401.1:0-3127 GCA_035560775.1 Desulfosporosinus sp. | reverse complement strand
AAGTAAGGTTCAGTTATTTGTTCAGGTTCCGGCCCATAACTTATTCCATCTTACTTCTTAGTCATCGCCGGAACTCTGGGTTCGCTTTACACGGCTTATAGAATTACCAAAAAGAACAATTGATGGGTGATTTCCTAGTATAACTCTCGTTTAGAGTTTAATGACTTGTGCGGTTGATCAAGATATACTGTGGTAAAGGCTTTTGCTCTTTAATTTTTATCTTGGTCATAGGATTCAGTTGATTATATTTTCGCAAGGACCTGACAGAGTGACCTAACAGAGTATGGAAGGAGTCATTAAATCTATGAGAATTTTGCTAGTCGATGATGAGAAAAAAATTATAACCGTGCTCAAAGCCTATCTTCAACAAGAGGGGTTTCAGGTCAGCACTGCTATTAATGGTCTCATCGCTTTGACTATGTTTAAAGAAAATCCTTACGACCTAGTCATCCTTGATTTAATGCTCCCAGGTCTGTCCGGAACAGAAATTTGCCGTCAAATACGCAAGATATCCTCCGTCCCGATTATCATGCTCACCGCTAGAGTCGAAGAAGAGGACCGCATCCAGGGGTTAAGTATTGGTGCCGATGATTACATTACGAAACCGTTTAGTCCTCGTGAAGTAGTCGCTCGGGTTCGGGCCGTTCTACGTCGAACTAACAACGAAACTGCACCGCTGGCGGACGTGGTCTCCTATGACAACGGCCTCAGCATTGATAACATACAACATGTTATTCGGCTTCATGATCAAGAGGTTTCTTTAACTCCAACAGAGTTTAAGATTCTTGGAGCTTTAGCGAAAAATCCTGGTCGAGTGTACTCACGCGGACAGTTGGTAGAGATCGTACAAGGACATGACTTCGAAGGTGATGACCGCGTGATTGATGCTCATATTAAAAAGATTCGTCAGAAAATCGAATCCATCCCTAGCGATCCTCAGATTATTGTGACCGTTTACGGCATCGGCTACAAATTCAATCCAAGTGCAGGGGGATAAGATGCGCAAGAAGCTATTTCTCTCTACACTGATCATTGCGCTTATCACCTTAACTCTCAGCATGCTTGCCGTAAATCTAGTCTTCCACCAACAGTTTAGTGACTATCTAACCAAAACGAACGAAGCAACCTTTGAACAGTTACCCTCTCGATTAAGTTCGCTTTATCAAAGTAAGGGAACTTGGGATCAAACGGCTTTAGATGAAATTGGCCATACCCTTCCGTTTGGAACGGTTGTCACACTGACAGATACAAGCGGCAAACTTATCGCCACGTTAAGTCACACCATGGAAGATATGATGAACGGGCAAGGTGGGATGGGTATGAACATGGATATGGGAATGTCCGCCTCCTCGTCCATCACGAGTTGGAAAACGAAGACCTATACGGTGTCAGGGCCTTTCGGAACTTTGGCCACCGCAGCCGTCCGCTACCCGGCAAGCGCACCAATTCTCGATCCTCAAGATGTGCTTTTCCAGTCCTCAGTCAATCGATCTCTCCTCTTCGCCGGTGGGCTGGCTCTTCTTTCCGGGATTATCCTCAGTTACTTCACAAGTCGACGTCTTGTAGCACCACTAAATCGTTTAACTCAAGCCGCCGATCGCATCGGACAGGGGCACCTTGATGAGCGTGTTGCGATTCAGACCAAAGATGAGGTAGGGCAATTGGCAACCGCTTTTAATGCAATGGTGGACAATTTGAAGCGCCAAGAAATCCTTCGCAAACAGTTCACAGCTGATATCGCCCACGAACTGCGCACACCCTTAACATCGATTAAAAGCTATATTGAAGCCTTTCAAGATAATGTTCTACCCGCTGATCAAGAGAATCTTTCCTCAATACATGAAGAAATTGACCGCTTAGTTGACTTGTCCAGCGATTTAAAAGACTTAAATGTAGCAGAAATCGGTGCTTTACAGCTAAGCCTCGAACCTGTAGACTTAAATCGTCTTATTGATAAAGTCATTCACAGCCTTTATCCCCTCATCCAAGAAAAAGAATTAACGCTAACCTGGAACGCCTCGGAAGCATCTGTGACCACGTCTGGGGACGAGCGCCTTCTGACCAGGCTTTTTTACAATCTATTGCATAATGCCTATCGTTACTCAAACTCAGGCGGTCAGATTACCGTTGCCCTTACAAAAATACCAGATTTCGCTGAAATCAAGATTAGAAATACAGGTATAGGCATCTCGGAAGACGATCTCCCTTTAATATTCGAGCGTTTCTACCGTGCTGACAAATCCCGTACCCGCGAGACAGGGGGAACCGGAATTGGTCTGGCGTTGGTCCGCCAGATAACGGACCTTCATCAAGGTATGATTACCGTACTGAGCAAGGTCGGACAAGAGACTGAATTTATCGTCAGACTTCCTAAAATAAAAAGCAGCTGAGAATTTTATTGTGTGAGTTGATATCATAGGCTGCCGTCTTGTCTCATAGTCTTTAGTAAAGACCTTTCTTCACTTGTGCAAAAGTATTAGAAAGTAGGAGGGGCGGTATGACTAAAGAGCATGAGATTCTCGATTTTCTGGAAGTCAATTTGTTCAACCCCATTTTGCAATCACCATCCACTGCAGAGCGGTTCAAATCAGCAACTCGTGGACTACGTCTACGAATGAAACAGCGAGATGCCCAAGGGATGATTCAGTACTTTTGGAATACTGTTGTCGATACCAATGCAAAGCAGGCAAACTATGGACGTATGTTTCAAAATGAGGGATTTCCCGAGTTCGAAGAGGTTGTTAACAACTTCAGGGTTCGTTTCAAGGAACTTTAGAGTAGACTTTTATGTGACGCGAACCATTGGAAAATAAAAACTTTGTTAGAATATATTTCAGCAGAAAGAATGACCTCTTTTCCTAACGAATGGAAGAGGTCATTCTTAAGTCACCGTAGAAGCCGCAGATGAAAAAGTCAATGCTCGACTAGACATCGTTTGAAAATTGTTCTAATATTACCTTAGTTCGAGACTGCTTTAATAAAATCAGAGTTTGGTGTTATTATTAGATTTCTTGGCGATCAGGAAGGGGCTACAGTTTGGGAATAGGATGAAGGAATGTGTAGATGTAGATTTTTAAAACGAAGTGACAGTGGAGCAACGACATTTATGAATTTGTTTGTAATTAGT
>DATMYU010000400.1:0-4222 GCA_035560775.1 Desulfosporosinus sp. | reverse complement strand
TTTCACAACTTCTGCAAAGCGCCTCCGACCATGACTCCAGCAACCCGCAACCGTCAGATTTTCACGTTCTCTTTCCAGCGTGTGATAGACCTGATAGCCGTCTGTTACGAGCACCCCAGAGTAATCCTTTAAGAACGTTCTGGGATGGTCTGCTTTTCTGGTTCTCTGGTATTCATACAAGACGATGGGTGCCTTATCGTACATTTTGCCTGTTCGATAGACCCACATATAGCTTTTGCTTCCAGAAACTCTGCCATCTTTACTCACTTCTACAGGCGTTTCATCCGCTTGCAAAACAGGACTCTCAAGTAATTCCTGATGCATTCTGTCATAAAGTAAAGAAAGGTATCGCTCACTGCACTGGATCGTCCAGTTTGCCATGTTCTGCCTAGAAATGTTCACATCATGTCGCTTAAATTCTTGCTCCAATCGATAAAGTGGTAGTGCATTGATATACTTGCTGTTAAAGATCGCCGCCTGTAGCGACGGCGTCACGATGCTGTTTCTAAGAAGATCTTTATCGCGTTTCGCACGCACAATGGTCTGATTATCTGCGCCACAATAAACAGCGACGTGGTGTTCTTCCACTTCAAAAGTCGCTGGATGAAAAGCAAGTCGTTTATAAACTTCGTCTGGTAGCCTACGCCATTTGTCACCAAAGATCTCTTTTAGTTCAAGTTCACTCATTTCATGATGGAGAACCTTGATGGGTAAGCCTAAAAGATCGGCTTCACGTTTTCCCTTTTGCTTTTTGCGCTTAGTCGGTTTTGAATAAACCTCGTCGAGCTCAGGCTCAGTGGTCGATTCGTTAGCGTCAATAATGGCTTCAGCTTCGTTGAAGTAAAGCTCCATCTGACCATCTAAAACGATCTTCTCACTCGATCTGCCAAAACGTCGTTGATTAGCCAGGGCGACTTGTTCCAGTAACAAATCAATCTTTTTGTTAAGGACCTTCATCTGCTCCTGCTGCATGTCACTGCTTTTCTTTAAGGATTCTGTAATTTCCTGAAGTGCCATGTACATGGTTACGATGGTTTCCTTACTATAGTCCGTTAGTTGTTTTTCAGTCAATTTATTCTCCATGATTTCACTTTATCATACGGAAGATGTCGTGTACATACATCATGAGCTCACGTTTGAAATCTGTGGAAACGTTTAAATTTCAACGTTTTCCAATCGTTTTATCCACAGGTAGTTTGGCTAAATTGCGCGTTTTGGAGACGATTGATGAACCTTTTTCTTGGGGTCAAGTGTGAGACCTTCTGTCAACCAACGAAATTGTTGTAAGGTAATGTTTCGAGCAGCTTCTTCAGTGCGTGGCCACTGGAATTGTCCGTTCTCAAGACGTTTATAGAGCATTAGAAAACCGTCATTTTCCCATACCAGTCCCTTGATTCGATCGGTTCTTCTTCCGCAAAATAGAAAAAGTACATTTTGGAAGGGATTAAGCTGAAACTTCTGCTGAATAAGGGCGCTTAGCCCATCTATTCCGCTTCTCAAATCGGTGTAACCACAGACGATATAGATTTGATCAAATCCAGAGGCACTATTAAACATTTCTAAGGCCCCTGAGCACATTTAAGATGAGCTCTTGCGATGGTTGATTTCCAAACTCGATGGTGATTTCACCTAGTTTGATAATAACTTCTGGTTGAGCTGTTGAGTTAGCTGTAACATTTTTAACATGACTTAATTCGTTTGTTTTCGGTTGTGATAGCATTGGAACAAAAGAGACCTCACCATTTCTATCATCTTGGTCAATGGATTCGACGATAGAGTGACGGATTTTCTTTAGCCAATAATAATAAGATGTATCTTTTACGTTATTCTGCCGGCACCAATCTCTGATGCTTAATCCACTGGCATTGTGTTCTGAAATGATAGCAACCCACTTATCATAACGATACTGAGCAGTTAATGATTTCACTTTACTGTCCATATGCACAGCTCCTTGATTATAGTTTTTCTAGTACTTGAGAAACTGTTAGAAGTTTTTCAAGTCTTTAGAGATCATATATTCAAGGTTATCATGACAAGAACTTTTAAGACAGGTACTCATTATTTACCGTTTACCTTTGTACTTTCAATTTTGCTGTCTGAAGAAGCTTTAATCGCAGTAGGTGAAGAACTTGTAGAAATACTTGTATCGGAATTTTTGTTATTACTTGCGTTACTGTTGTTGTCTAAGTTCGAACTGCTTTTATTATTGGAACACGCAGTAATTGTACTGCTTAATAGGAACAAAAGAAGTACAATTACAATTTTGGATTTCATCTAAATCACTCCTTTTTAAAATATAAATAATCCTTACTACACATTATCCTACTGTTGTGCCTTCAGTCCAATACCTTTTCCTATGGTAAAGGTGAAGAACGGGAAGCAACAGAGGATGAGCTGAAAATCAGGCTCTCCTGCTTCGATTATCTGAAAGGCAAAGACCTTTTGAAAGCAGAAGCCGTCAGTGAATATGGCTCAAAGGGATACAGTCGTTTTTATGAAGATGATCCCGAACTTTCAGAGGACAACATCAGGGAACCTGTCACCAGCACCGATGAAATCAGCTATCATATCTTTCACAAGGGCATTTTCGGCATGACACCGGAAGACAAACGGCTGCTGGAATACCTGTTGGCTCTGCCTGAAAATCGGGCAGAGCTTTTTAATTGGACAGAGTTAAATCAGATTTACACCCTGGCCATTGCCGCCGGACAATCGGGCGACCTGGATAAAACTGCGCTTAAAACCTTGGAAGCTATCGTATATAAGCTGGACAGGGTGTTTCCTGCCCCTCTTGAAACGGCGGAAAATGTGCGGGAAGAGATGAAGAACAGGAGGTGTGACGCAGCCTATGGCACAAACAGCAACGAAACCTCTTCGCTTTACAGAGGCACAGATCGAACAGGCCAACCGGGTCAGCCTAGTGGAGCTTGCCCAGCAGTACGGCTTCAAGCTGGAAAAGGGAGGGCGCAAAGCCTTCCATGCCCAAAATTCCGGCGGTCTCTACATCTTCAAGGACAGCAACCGCTTTTACCACTGGACCTCTAATTCAAAGGGTGGTGCCATTGATTTTGTGATGAAGTATGATGGCAAAACCTTTACCGAATCGGCGGCACAGTTAATTGGCGAAAGCTACGAGTCGTATCCCCTACGTAAAAGCAGAAAAAGGTCCGCTTGTCCTACCCACAAGGCCGCCAACTTCAAACGGGCCTATTGGTATCTGGTGAGCATCCGGGGAATTGCACCGGAGGTTGTTTCTCTGCTGATGAACGAGCGGAAAATCTACTAGGAAGCGAAATACGGATACGGCAACTGCGTGTTTGTTGGCTATGACAGGGACAAAAACCCAAAATACTGCTCCATGCGGGCGGCCCGCAAGGAAAGCGATTTTAAGCAGGATAAAGAGAATTCCGACAAGAGCTACCCCTTCTATGTGTAGGGCAAAAATGATACCGTCATCGTTTCCGAAAGCCCGATTGACCTGATGAGCCATGCCACCCTTGCCAAGATGCACGGTCTGGACTGGAAGCAGGATCACCGCATATCCCTCGGCTGTACCTGGGACGGCGCCCTGGAGAGATACATGAAGGACCACCCTGAAATCAAAAAAATTGTCTTTGCCCTGGACAACGACTTCGACGCCAGGGATAAACGGCAAGTGGGTTTCCAATTATGGTCAGGTGGTTGCAGAGAAATATTGCGACAAATACGGCGAACAGGGCTACGCCTGCGCTATCCATCGGCCCCACCTCAAGGAATTTCAACACGGACCTGACGGAGACCCGTAAAGGCAAAAGCTCGAAGGAACTGGACGCTATGCGGGTTTCCATCCTGGAAGCCGAATTTGAAAGCGAGGCGCGGGATGAGCCGGAGGAAGAATCGGAGGATGAACTGGAGCCCTGATTTTCTTTTCACAGGTAACACCCCTTCCCCATTCGGGGAAGCCCGAAACTAAAAAAAACGAAGGTCGCAAGATCCTCGTTTTTTTTAGTTAAGGCAGGAATAGATTTGTTGAACAAATCGTCGAAACTGCTTGCCGACAGTGTCGGAAACGTTGTTGAAACACTATAATATTGTTAGCTTTTTGTTAAAGCGAAAGGATGTGTTTATGGAACGCTGGCAGTTGGTACAGCACCAGATTCTCCCGCTTGAAGCAAAGATAATGATTGTTCTTTTGGATATTTGCCGCCGTTTGTATCCTTCAATGACAGACGTCTGAGTTCAT
>DATMYU010000399.1:0-2349 GCA_035560775.1 Desulfosporosinus sp. | reverse complement strand
ATTTAAATAAGGACAACAGTGTTTATATAGATTTCTCTAAAGAGTTACTGAGCGAAATGAATGCAGGTTCTGGCTATGAAAGCTTGATTTTGCAAAGTATTACCAATACGATTGGAACGTATTACGGTGTTGATAAAGTGTCTATAACAATCGAAGGAAATCCTTACGTTTCTGGACATGTTGCGATGAAAAAAGGCGAGCTCTTCACAGTGGATTTAACAAACAGCGTAGAACTAAAATAGAGTTAGAAGGCATTAAATGCAGAAGATACGTAAACAATAATTCACGATACCAAAATAATCTCCAAAGGGGGATTCACATGATTTTTGGTCTACAGCATGAGACTGCTCCTCTATTCTAAGAACTTCCACCGCATTCTATCTTGAATTCCGCTTTTGAGCGGTTCATAAGATATTGGAAAGCTGAGATGAGATTCAATAGAGGGTGGTGGAGGTTTGTACTTCTATAATAATCTACGATGTTAATGGACAGGGTGTGAACAAAAAGATGAGGTTGACCTTTAAAGGTCAACCTCATCTTTTTGTCATATCTATGATTTTTTAAGAGATTTGCCGAGGACGCTGTGGCGAATACCATAGCAAAAATAAATTATTAACCCGATTATCAGCCACACACCAAAACGAATCCAGGTTATGAGAGGGAGTTGGACCATTAGAATGATACAGAAGAGTGCAGCTAGAATGGGAACTAGCGGTACCCACGGAACTCTGAACGAGCGGGGAAGATCAGGTTGGGTTTTGCGTAAGACCATAACTCCTACTGAAACGAAGACGAAGGCAGAGAGCGTACCGATGTTGACGAGTTCTGCAACCGTATTAATTGGAGTAATACCTGCAATAACAGCCACGATAATACCTGTTATCCAAGTGCTAAGAAAGGGAGTTTTATATCTTGGATGAACGTGTGAAAAGACTTTAGGTAAGAGACCGTCTCGGCTCATCGCAAAGAAGACTCTGGTTTGTCCATAGAGCATTACGAGTAAGACTGTGGTGATCCCTCCCATGGCACCTACTGAGATAATTCCGGCGGCCCAGTCCTGATTAATATAGTGGAGGGCAAAAGCAACAGGGGCGGCAACATCCAATAGTTGATACGGAACGACACCTGTTAAAATCAGGGACACAATGATATAGAGTATGGTACATACTACAAGTGAAGCAATAATACCTATAGGCATATCCCGCTTTGGGTTTATAACTTCCTCAGCGGCTGTAGAGACCGCATCAAATCCGATGTAGGCAAAAAACACTATGGCTGCCCCACCCATAACTCCTTTGAACCCGAAGGGGAGAAAAGGGGTCCAATTGGCAGGTTTGACATACCGTGAAGCGACAATAATGAACAATACGATAACTGCGAGCTTTACGAAAACGATTGTATTGTTAAATCGAGCGGCTTCTTTGACGCCCAACGAAAGAAGCAAAGTAATAAGTAAAGCAATTACTACGGCGGGAAAATTAAAAATAGCACCTGGTTCAGAACCAAATGCTCCAGAAGCCCAAGGCGGAAGGTGGATTCCAAAGCCGTTGAGCAACATTTGAAAATACCCCGACCAGCCAATGGCCACGGTGCTGGCTGCTAACAAGTACTCGAGCATTAAGTCCCACCCGATGATCCAAGCCATAAATTCTCCTAGAGATACATAACTATAGGTATAAGCACTCCCGGCAACGGGTATAGATGAAGAAAACTCCGCATAAACCAGTGCTGCAAAAGCACACGCGATACCTGAGATTATAAAGGATAAGACGAGACCTGGACCAGCGTATTCTGCCGCTGCGACTCCTGTTAAGACAAAAATACCAGTTCCGACAATGGCTCCGATTCCAAGCATCGTGAGATCTAACGCGCCAAGTGTCTTCTTCAGACTGGCTTCACCTTGCGTTTCTGCAAGGAGTTGTTCGATAGGCTTTTTTCTAAAAATTCTGTTAACAGTCATCGTCTCCATTCATTTGAATAATTATCCCATAGACTTTGAAACTTATAATTTTTATATAATTCGACATATTTATGTAAAATCCCTTTAAATTAGATATTAAGAGATTTAGTGTCCAGATGTAAGTACATCTGGATTGGATAAATATAGGGTTTAGGTCGTCGTCTATTATGTCTATTTCAAGTTGACTTTATCTAGTAGGTTCTTAAAGAGCATCCGAAATTGCTGAATTCCTATAACACACATGTATCTAAAAAGAGCGACAGGTAGACTGTAGCTGCCATAACTAAGGGGAAGCAATCTACCCTCCTACTTTACGCATAATGAGGTAGCCAACTCTTCGACAGGTTAATATTAAAGTCAACGATGATTGACAAAGATTTACTATCTGT
>DATMYU010000398.1:0-4526 GCA_035560775.1 Desulfosporosinus sp. | reverse complement strand
CCTTTATATATAATGGATACCACTTCAGCCGCTCTTTCTCTAAATGTTTTAGGGGTTGCACTTTGTAGAATTTCATTACAAAACGCCTGATAATCCTCACCGATAATTGAGGATATGTCATCGCCTCTATCCTGAGCTGTTAAAACCATGTCCAGTAAATCCTGCCTCACTGATTCAACTTGTTCATCCGTTATGTTGCTGACACGCAAATAAACTATCATATCGGTCATGATAAGACTATTTCTCTCGGTGAGCTTTTTGTCTAGCTCATTATTTTTCTTTCTCAAATCGTTGACTGCTTTTTTCATAAAACTTCGTCTCCCTTTATAATAAATAGGGTATTTACTGATTTTTTAAGATCCTGCCAATTAACTAAGAAGCTCTGAATTTCTGCTTCCCCCTTTTGAGTAACATTGAAATATTTTCTTTTTGGGCCGAAGGGTGAATCTATAAAAGTTGCGGCAATTAATCCGCTCCTTTCAAGTCGCATAAGCAGCGGGTAGATTGTACCTTCAGAAATTTCTGAAAATCCGCTGGCTTTAAGTCTCTCGGATATTTCATACCCATAGGTTTCCCTATTACTTATCACTCGAAGAATGCAGCCCTCTAAAATGCCTTTTAACATTTGTGATTTGTCATTCAATTAAATTACCTACCTTGTTTTGCATAATAGTATAGCTATAATGTAATGCATAATAGTTGCTATGTCAATATCCCAGACTTCTTCATTACGAATCAGTAAAGCCACACTTTACCCTAACTCGATAAAGAAAACTTGGCTGGCACCCACGAAGACACTTTCTTCGCACGTATTAGCCTTCTTGCAGACATTGTCTTCGCACGTATTAGTCATTCTGTCAGCCACAGGCGCTGGCCATGGAGGCCGAGTGTCCCTGTATAGCCAAGGATGGTGAGAAGGAACCACCGGCGACCACCTAGTTGCGCTTATACCACCCGAATTATGCCACCCAAAACTTATACTTTCTGATTGGTATAAAAAAGCCCTGAGAAATTATGTAACTTCTCAGGGAATGAATTAATATTGTTCATATTGCCTTAAACCACACGCTCAATAATTTTGTGTAAAATTTCTGTAGTAAATGACTCCAACCTTTTTAATCTTTCCCTATTATAGCCTAAAGGGACTTCAAACAACGCTTCATTCCCTTGGTAAATTCTTCATACCACCAAATGCCCTTTTTATCGGCGACAGTAATTGTAGCTTCTAACCGAGACAATACAACTCTCGTAGTTTTCAATATGGACGATTACCTGAGTCATAAAAATTTAGAACGATAATTTGTGTCCTTTTTCCAATTGTTGAATCTGCTGTTCGCCCTTTTCCGCTAACTCTTTAAATTGCTGGATAGTATCCCTCATTCTGGGGAGTGCCTCCTGCTTATAGGTACTGATGGAATCCATTGCCCACATAACATCGTCAAAAGCGGTCTTCAGCGTATCCACAGAAATATTGGCCTCTATGGATTGTTTCTGTATATCCAGTCCTTGCTCTTTGAGCATGCGCGAAGTATTGCTGATGAGATTATTGGTTGTCTCATTCAGCATTTCAATTTTTTTCAGGACAATCTTCTGATTGTAAAGAGCGCCAGCAACCATGACCGAGATTTTTAAAGCAGAAATGGTTACATTCTTGGCTCTCTCCACACCGCGCATCAGTTCTTTGTTATTTCGAATGACAACCTCAATCGCCATAACCCCTTGCTGATTGACGACAATCATTTGCTGCATATCCATGACACGCTGTCTCAGTGGGAACAGGACTTCCTCTGTGACAAACTTGATCTTTTCAGAGGCTTCATTCCGCGCTTTGGCCTCAGCAATCTGTTTTTCAAGCGTTGCATCCATCAGGATGCCCAGCTCGATTTCTTTCATCAGTTTTTTTGTCATATCCCGCAGGGACTGCTGTTCAATCTCCAGCGTGGTATTGTCATTTTTCAAGGTTGTTTTCCCCTTCTCTAAGGAAAGCACAATATCCGCAATAACCGTTTCCGACTTCTCATATTTGGCGAAGTAAGCCCTGACCGGGTTAAAAATCTTCCCCAATAACCCAGTTTTGGTGAAATCAATGGCACTCGGATCCAGGTCTTTTAACTCCCGGTGCAGCTCCACTAAGCCCTTCGCCACGTAGCCTCCTTCATCTCCTTCTTTGGACAGTTTCCCCACCGAAATCTGAAGTAAAGAGTTCTTTTGGGCAGAGTTCTTCATCGAGTCGGCGCCAAAGGACTCAATGGATTTTAATATTTCTCTTTTTTTATCCAAGGAATCGAGATCCAACGCCAAGATTTCCGAAACATTGCTTTCAGCCAGAGCTTGAAGTTTAGCTACTTCTTCAGGTACCGGTTTAACCTGTTCGATGACCTCGTTCTTAATTTCGGCTACATTGGCAACTTCCATTGAGAAAGGCATGATTAATCCCTCCAACTTTCACTTTTTTCCCTGGCAACCTAAGCCATATATATTGAAGGTACTGTACGCTAAATGGGGGTCTATCTTTACCTTTACATTTGCGCGTTAAACAGATTCCCAAGTTTATATATGACATCATCCGTATCCGCATTAATACTGGCAGCCTCATTGATGCTGGATATACTTTGCAAGGCTGCGATATCGGCATTATAGCCAATAGTGTAAATAGGAATTTTTTTAGCTTCAACGATCCCTTTAATCTCATCCAGTGAATGACCTCGGTTGGTTGCTCCGTCGCTCAGAACGAAGATCATCGGCTTTAAATCAGGGTTTTTGACCATTTCCTCCTGAATCATCTGCATGGCAACCGCTATGCCATCAAAGGTAGCTGTATTTCCATTAGCCTCTAAACTATTGACAGCACCAGCGAATAAGGACCTTTGGTTAAGATCAAATTTTCCGACGGGCAAGTTGATATTAACGTTATCGGAATACGATACTAGTCCGACGCTATTCTCTTTACCGATATACTTTTCTCCCTGCAATAAAGACTGTTTGAGCTTATTGATCGGTTCTCCATTCATACTGCCAGAAACATCCGCCACGAAGACCGCGCAAATATTCTTGCTGCCGTTTTTCTTATCCTTCCACAATTTCAGGGCTTGCCCAATAACATCGCCACTGACAGCTGCCGATTCGGATTTGTAATCATTAAGGGCGTTAAACCCATAGTCTGTCGCCAGCTTCTGGTACTTATCCTGTTGGGAGAAATCGATAAACGAATTGAGGATTTTGGTTTTCTCTGTCGTTAAGTCGCCAATCGCGTAGACAGGACTGTCATGTCTGACCCCAAACGGGGTAAACGCATAGTCTGATTTGATATCCGGAGAATTAGCATAGGTCTGATACTCCAAAATGAAACCGTCCAAGACGCCGGATTTTGCAGAGTCCCGCATCTGCAAGGTGGTGTAAGCCACAAAAGGAATATTGGATTGGAAGCTTTCAAAGCCCTTGACAGCTTTATCACTTAAGAGATTGCTGCTGTCAAAAGTGCTTAAGGACGTCACCAAGAAATTCAAACCGGTTGAACTCGCTAAGGGATTCGTATAACCCATCGCTAATTCATTAGCCGACACCGCATCCGTAACCGTCTTGATGTTGATAGATCCATATTTTTTGACCAGCTCGTCGTTCTTTGCTTTAGAGATCAAGATTCCAGCCACATTTCCGGCCAGTCTATTTTTAACCAACACCGCTTTAGCCCCTTGCGATTTTAGCATTTCTCCCCATAGCTCGTTGGACGGGGTAAAGGCATCTGGCACATATTTTCCCGAGGTTATATAATCCGCACCTGTACCCGAGGCAATTCCTCTGATTCTGACCGATACGGGTATGCCGTCAATCGTGACAGCGGAGTTATTAAACGCTTTCGCCACCTCTGTCAACCAACCGTCTGTACCACTCCCTGCTTTTTCCGTGGAAGAAAAGATTTCTATGTAATTAGGGGTACTGTTATCCACCTGCGCCGGATATTTCGAGATATCAGGCAAGGAGTTTTTTAAATCTGCTGTTCCAAGATCCACCTGACCTTTTTTCGGCTCGACTTTAGTCACCGTGATGTCTTTGGTGATTTTCTCTAGCGACTTCGCCGCAGTTTCGCTGTTGATCTGGGTTGCACTTTTGCCAAGATTTTTGGTAAATGAAATTCCCAAGTAGACCGCTCCAAAAACGATGAGTGCAGCGCCAACCAATCCCAAAATCATTTTTGCTTTCTTTTTTTCCATTGCCATTATTATCAATCCTCTCCTCTATCTATAGAGTTTTGTCTGTTTAATCAGATCATCAATTTCAATCATCCCCGGCATCTGCTCAATTTGACCGTTCTCCATGCTGTTTAAGCCCGATATTTCTAACAACAGCTTATCTAGCTTCAGTATGATTTCCTCATTGTCTTCAGCAGAATCCCTCATATACGTTATGTACTCGTTATACACCTTCAATTTATCTTCCACGAATTGTTGCGAAAATGCCTTTGCTGCATTTTTTGTTCGGATCATAATATAATCGTCTTCATCAAAAGCATTTAATTTGTTGATGAT
>DATMYU010000397.1:0-2039 GCA_035560775.1 Desulfosporosinus sp. | reverse complement strand
TTATTATATTACGCGTTTAATGGGTGTAACGCAATGACAATTATTATACCTAATAATTAATCGAGCTGAATAAATTTCAATTTTACAGCTTTAAGGGCTGCTTGAGTTCGGTCCTCAACCGCCAATTTACGAAAAATGCTTGAGAGATGATTTTTCACTGTCTTTTCACTAATAAATAAAGCAGTCCCAATCTCCCGATTAGAAGCACCTCGAACCACATAATGAAGAATTTCCATTTCTCGATCACTGAGTCCACAGGTGTCTCTTGCAGGAGTCGGGTGTGTCAATTGATGGAGCAATTTGCCAGTAACGGCAGGTGATAAAATTGGTTCGCCAGCATACACCTTGCGAATAGATTGGATCAATGTTTTGGAGTCTACATCTTTTAGTAGATAGCCTGCTACACCACTCTGAAGAACCTGGAAGACCTTTTCATCCGAATCATCAACAGTAAGCACTAAGATACCAATAGCGGGGCATTCACGTCGTATGACGCGCGTAGCTTCTAAGCCATTTACACCAGGCATATTAAGATCCATTAATATGATATCAAATATCATGTTTCGTGCGGCATTAATAGCTCCTTGGCCGTCCCCTACTTCTGCAACGACTTCAATTCCATCTTCAAATTCTAAAATTCGTCGGAGTCCCTCTCTTAACAGTGGGTGATCATCGGCAATAACAATCCGAATCATGTGGTCGTTCCTCCCTTCTGTTTCGATGGAATTGACAGTACGATCGTTGTTCCCTTTCCTAAGGTAGATTGAATTGAAAAATGTCCTGAGAACATTTCTACTCGTTCGCGCATTCCGATAAGCCCGAAATGTTCCTCAGGAGCGGTTAAGACCGAGTCAACATCGAACCCTATACCATAATCACGAATCTGAACAATCGTCCAATCGTCTTGGTAAATCAAGGAAATGTCTACTTTTGCTGATTGAGCATGTTTCGCGACATTTGTCATTCCCTCTTGAATCAGACGAAAAAGGGCTAATTCCATAGCCGAAAGAAGCCGTTTTTCACAGCCTATAACACGCAGTTCACAGGTAATACCATAGTTATGCTGTAAATCTTCAAGATACTTGGAGATGGCAGGCAAAATTCCCAAATCATCAAGAGCCATTGGTCGAAGATCAAAAATGATCCTTCTGATATCTTGTAAGTTCGACCGAACAAGGTTTTTAAGGTCTATGATTTCAGCTTTGACCCTGGTAGGATCTAATTCCAGTAGCTTCTCGGCAATTTCCAAACGCAAGACGATATTGGTGAACGTTTGAGCAGGTCCATCATGGATTTCTCTAGCAATACGGCGCCGTTCCTCTTCTTGTGCTCTGATAACCCGCAGACCCATCTCCAGTCGTTGTTCGTGGCTCTGGGTTTCTAGAACCTCTACCACTCCGTCTTGCAATATGGTAACAGCCATACTAACTTGTGTCATTAGATTTTGGGCACGTTCATGCAGCTCTTGCATCTGACGCAGGGAACGTTCAAGATCATCTCGCCGCTTTCGCAATTGAGCTTCTTGGGCTAATAAAAGTTGTAGATTGACCTGAGCATCCTTTGCTTGTTCATAAGTTTCGAACATCTCAGCTTGAGTGTGTTTTTGAAACGCACTATTGACTTCCATAAGTTTTTGGCGCATACGACGATCTAATATTTTCTGATTATCGACTTGTAAAATGACTTCCGCAATATTGCATTTAAGCTGAGAGAGTTCATTCATCAGTCGATGCGTATCATTCTGCGATGTATCGACGATAAAAAAGATTTCCTCTTTACCTGTTTCGATTGCTTTCAAGGTATTTTTTAAGATTTCTCCCAACTGATCAGACAAACTTATTCCTCATTTCGATCTTAAGCTTTAGATTACTCGGATTATCCTTCTTTAATGTAGTTCGACAAAAAAAAAGTATATCCTACTTATTTGGAGAAAGAAATGCTGTAACTGTTAGACAGTTAATGATTTCTTCCCTGAACGTTGAATTTGTTTAATCCCTCTTTCTAATCTGCGGGGGAACGTTAAATCTTCAGTATTACAC
>DATMYU010000396.1:0-10680 GCA_035560775.1 Desulfosporosinus sp. | reverse complement strand
CTCTATAATTCAATGAAGTTTCGAAGCTCAAATTTTGAGCTTCGAATTTCAAGCCTTGAAGCTCGCTTATACACCTTGCCGCTTAGAAATAATGCCTTCGGCAATGCCTTTAGGCACTTCTTCATAGTGGTCAAACTGCATAACATAGACTCCACGCCCTTGTGTGGCTGAACGCAAATCGGTCGAATAGCCAAACATTTCGGAGAGTGGGACGAAACCGCGAACAATCTGTGTATTGCCACGCGCTTCCATTCCTTCTATGCGCCCTCTACGTGAACTGATGTCCCCAATGACATCTCCCATGTATTCCTCAGGAACAGTCACTTCAACTTTCATGACCGGCTCAATGATTGCAGGGTCTGCCTTGAGAGCACCAGCTTTGAAAGCCATAGATCCGGCAATCTTAAAAGCCATTTCTGAAGAATCGACATCATGATACGAACCGTCATAAACGGTAGCACGCAAGTCAAGAACGGGATATCCAGCCAGAATACCGTTTTGCAAGGCTTCTTGGATACCTGCCCCAATTGGGTTAATATATTCCCTAGGAATGACTCCACCGACCACTTTATTGACGAACTCAAAGCCGCTTCCTGGTTCAAGTGGCATAAGCTCAATCCAACAGTGACCGTATTGTCCACGACCACCAGATTGTCGAACAAACTTACCTTCGGATTTAACAGTCTTCCGAATGGTTTCTTTGTAGGCAACTTGCGGACGTCCTACATCGCATTGAACTTTAAACTCACGCTGTAAGCGGTCAACAATAATTTCAAGATGGAGCTCGCCCATTCCTGCGATAATTGTCTGTCCGGTTTCCGTATCCGTGTGCATTCTAAACGTCGGATCTTCTTCAGCAAGACGAGCAAGGGCGCCACCCATTTTTTCCTGGTCAGCTTTCGTCTTAGGCTCAATTGCAACGTCAATTACTGGCTCAGGGAAGATCATTTTTTCGAGGATGATGGGTTTCTTCTCATCACACAAAGTATCCCCTGTTGTGGTGTCTTTCAGACCAATTGCAGCTGCAATGTCACCTGATCGCACTTCAGGAATATCTTCACGGTGATTGGCGTGCATTTGGAGAATGCGTCCAATGCGTTCTTTCTTACCTTTAGTAGAGTTAAAGACATAAGAACCGGAAGCTAACACTCCAGAATATACTCTGAAAAATGCTAATTTCCCTACGAACGGGTCAGACATGATCTTGAAGGCCAACGCCGAAAATGGTTCGGTGTCAGACGCTGTCCGATGATCTTCCACGCCGGTATCTGGGTGTACCCCCTTAATAGGTGGTACGTCTAGAGGTGAGGGCATGTAATCAACAACGCAGTCAAGGAGTGGCTGTACGCCTTTGTTCTTGAAGGCCGAACCACAAAGGACCGGAATAAATTTGTTTCCGATAACTCCACGACGTATACCGTCACGAATTTCTTGCTCAGTGAGTTCTGTACCTTCGAGATACTTCATCATGAGTTCTTCACTGGTTTCAGCCACAGCTTCAACCAGTTTCTCACGATACTCGGCAGCCAACTCCGCTAAATCTTCAGGAATCGCACTGTGCACTTCAGTTGTACCTAAGTCATCCGTGTAGACAGTTGACGTCATCGACACTAAATCGACAATGCCTTTGAAATTTTCCTCGGCACCGATTGGTAACTGGATTGGTACAGGGTTAGCACCCAATCTGTCAGCAATCATTGAAACACCGCGGAAAAAATCAGCGCCCATCCGGTCCATTTTATTAATAAAAGCAATACGTGGAACTTTGTACTTGTCGGCTTGACGCCAGACCGTTTCGGATTGAGGTTCAACTCCGCCAACAGAACAGAATACTGCTACTGCACCATCAAGCACCCGCAGAGAACGTTCCACTTCTACTGTGAAGTCCACGTGCCCTGGTGTGTCAATAATGTTGACGCGATTACTCTTCCATTCACAAGTTGTAGCCGCGGAAGTAATGGTAATTCCACGTTCTTGCTCCTGGATCATCCAGTCCATTGTTGCAGCGCCATCATGAACTTCACCAATTTTATGCACTCGTCCAGTGTAAAAAAGGATACGTTCAGTCACGGTTGTTTTCCCAGCATCAATGTGCGCCATAATTCCGATATTACGTGTATTTTCTAGTGAAAATGCTCTTGCCACTGTGATTCCCCCTTTCTGTCAAAATCAGTATGCATCAAACTACCATTTGTAATGCGCAAAAGCCTTATTAGCCTCTGCCATTTTATGCATATCTTCTTTCTTCTTGACAGAACCGCCTGTATTGTTAGAGGCATCGAGTAATTCTCCAGCAATCTTTTCCTGCATGGTTTTTTCGCCACGTTTTCGTGCCATAGCGACAAGCCAGCGCAGACCCAGTGTCGAGCGACGCTCTGCACGAACTTCAATAGGAACTTGATAATTTGCGCCACCAACACGGCGTGCCTTAACTTCCAATACCGGCATCACATTTTTCAGTGCAGTGCCAAAAACTTCAACCGGATCCTTGCCGGATTTTTCCTGAATCATATTAAATGCGCTATAGCAAATAGCCTCTGCCGTTCCTTTTTTACCGTCCAACATAATTTGATTAATAAATTTTGTTACGGTTTGGTTTTTGTAAATTGGATCAGGCAGAACATCGCGTTTCGCAACATATCCTTTACGTGGCATTAATTTACCTCCTTTGGCCTTATCGTTAAACTACCTTCAGTGCATGATTTCTTAGTTGTTTATGCCTTTTTCGGACGTTTTGCTCCATATTTAGAGCGCCCTTGGGCACGTTTTTGAACAGCAGTTGTATCCAAAGCACCACGTATGACGTGATAACGTACGCCAGGAATGTCCTTAACACGACCTCCACGGATAAGAACCACGGAGTGTTCTTGTAAGTTGTGGCCAATTCCCGGGATATAAGTGGTTACCTCTAGCCCATTAGTCAAGCGCACACGAGCAACTTTTCGCAGTGCAGAGTTAGGCTTTTTAGGAGTTGTAGTATAGACCCTGATGCAAACTCCCCTTTTTTGAGGAGATCCTCCTGATGGAAATTGCTTACGTTTAAGAGAGTTATAGCCCCACTGTAAAGCTGGAGCTGTCGATTTTTTCGTGATCGTGGCACGGCCTTTACGAATAAGTTGATTAATTGTCGGCATGTCTCCACCTCCTTTCTGATCATATCAATATACAAGGAGTTGCTTGCGACAGCATTTAGCAAGCAAATCCAAAACCTGCAATAATAGTTCTACGCATTCTTAACGGGTCCTTAATCTCCCAATATAGCCGCTATTGCTGTGCCCACTTCTATTCCACTTGCCTTTCCTAGCTCCTTCATAGTAGGAACCTCGATACATTCCACATTATGGCTATTGCACCATTCTAGGATTGGGCGTAGAATATGAGTTTCTGCATCCTTAGCCATATATACACGCCGAACGAGCCCTTTTTCCAGGGCTCGTTGGGTTTGCTTCAACCCAACCGTTTTCAGTTTGGCGTGTTTGAAGGTTTCATCAAGCATCAAAATGCTTTCCCCCTTAATCACACTATTGTAGTTTAGCATTTGCACTCAAAGGTGTCAATAATATAAATCTATTTTGGTTCTAAAGTTTTAATATTTCGATACCTCGACATGCCCGTTCCAGCAGGGATTAACTTACCGATGATTACATTTTCCTTTAACCCGAGCAACGGATCAACTTTTCCTTTAATGGCTGCTTCTGTAAGAACCCGAGTTGTCTCTTGAAAAGAAGCCGCGGAGAGAAAGGAATCCGTTGCCAGGGAAGCCTTAGTAATCCCTAGAAGTACAGGATGAGCTACTGCAGGTTCTCCACCTTGAGCAATGGCTCGTGTATTCTCATCTTGGAAGTCAAAAACATCAATTAGACCTCCCGGGAGCAGACCTGTATCACCGGCATCATCGATTTTCACCTTGCGCAACATCTGTCGCACCATAACTTCAATGTGCTTGTCGTTAATATCGACCCCTTGAAGTCGATATACGCGTTGCACTTCACCGACTAGATAAACCTGTACTCCGCGTGGGCCTTTAACTTTTAACATATCATGCGGATTAATGCTACCTTCTGTCAGCTCGTCGCCCGCTTCGACCATCTGTCCTTCTTTAACACAGAGACGTGATCCATAGGGAATGGTGTAAAGCAAATGCTCTTCGGTTTCAGTGAGAAGGTCAACTTCTCGTCGTCCTTTCACTTCACTAATAGAAACTTTACCGTTCGCTTCCGAGATAATCGCTTGCCCTTTTGGTTTACGGCCTTCAAACAACTCTTCGATCCGGGGAAGACCTTGGGTAATATCATCCCCCGCAACTCCACCGGTATGGAACGTACGCATTGTTAGCTGAGTTCCAGGTTCTCCAATGGATTGTGCTGCAATAATTCCAACCGCCTCACCCATCTCAACTGGAAATCCAGTTGCCAGATTGCGACCATAGCACTTTTTGCAAACACCATAGCGTGATTTACAGGTGAGTACTGAGCGGATTATAGCTGAATCAAAAGTCTTAACGATATCTTCCGCCTGTTCCTCTGTGATTTCGTTCTCGGGTGAAGCGAGTACTTCGCCCGTCTCCGGATGGTGTATCTCCTCCAGAACAAATCGCCCGACTAGACGATCTATAAAGGGTTCGATAATTTCAGGACCGTCTTTAATATCTTCAACCATGATACCCATCGTCGTTCCACAGTCTTCTTCCCGCACAATGACATCCTGAGATACATCCACTAAACGACGTGTCAGATAACCTGAGTCGGCTGTACGCAAAGCAGTATCTGCAAGACCTTTCCGTGCACCGTGAGAGGAAATAAAGTATTCTAAAACGGTTAGACCTTCACGGAAGTTTGCCTTAATCGGCAACTCGATAGTTCGTCCAGACGGATCAGCCATAAGTCCCCGCATTCCTGCTAGTTGTCTCAGCTGTTGAATATTACCCCGAGCGCCGGAGGTTGCCATCATATACACCGGGTTAAACTGATCTAGGGTATCCATTAACGCCTGTGTCACAGTTTTGGTGGCTTTTGCCCAAGTATCAATGACAAGGTTGTAACGCTCTTCATTCGTAATCAAACCACGGCGATATTGTTGCTCTGTTTTGGCAACCGCAGCGTCCGCGTTGGCAAGAATCTCCGTCTTCGCCTCCGGAACCGTAATGTCCGTCAGTCCAACAGTCATTCCCGCCCGAGTAGAGAATTTAAACCCTTGACTCTTCAGTCCATCCAGCAATAAAGCAGTCGCTTCATAGCCACACTTACGGAAGGTTTTGGCTACTATGTCCCCTAGACCCTTTTTGCCTGTAACTTCGTTGAAATAGCCCACTTCCGACGGAATGACGGAATTGAAGATCAGCCGTCCAACCGTTGTCTCTAAGAGTTCCCCGTTACGACGAACTTTAATAGCGGCTTGCAAATGAACTACTTTTGAATCATAAGCCAAGACGGCTTCATCATAATCTTTGAATATTTTCCCTTCCCCAAAGGCACCCGGTCGATCCATCGTTAGGTAATAGGAGCCCAAAACCATATCTTGGGTAGGAGTTTGGACAGGACGTCCGTCTTTGGGGTTCAGGATATTATGAGACGCCAACATCAGCAATCTTGCTTCAGATTGGGCCTCAGCAGACAAAGGAACATGGACCGCCATTTGGTCTCCGTCGAAGTCCGCGTTGTAAGCTGTACAAACTAAGGGGTGAATCTGAAGAGCCCGACCTTCGACTAAAATCGGCTCAAACGCCTGAATTCCTAAACGATGAAGCGTTGGGGCCCGATTCAGCATTACTGGGTGATCGGAGATAACTTCTTCGAGGACATCCCACACCTCTGGGCGAATTCTCTCAACCATACGTTTGGCACTTTTAATATTGTGTGCATGACCCTCATTGACAAGTTTTTTCATCACAAACGGCTTAAATAATTCCAAAGCCATTTCCTTCGGAAGACCACACTGGTGGAGTTTGAGATTCGGCCCAACAACAATAACTGAACGCCCAGAATAATCAACGCGTTTTCCCAAGAGGTTCTGCCGAAAGCGCCCCTGTTTCCCCTTTAACATATCGCTCAAAGATTTTAACGGGCGATTTCCCGGGCCAGTCACCGGGCGTCCACGGCGGCCATTGTCAATCAAGGCATCAACCGCTTCTTGAAGCATCCGCTTTTCATTTTTCACAATAATGTCTGGTGCACCCAGATCCAACAGGCGTTTCAAGCGGTTATTACGATTAATGACACGCCGATAAAGATCATTGAGGTCAGACGTAGCGAACCGACCGCCATCTAACTGGACCATCGGTCGCAACTCGGGCGGAATAACCGGAACAACATCCATAATCATCCACTCTGGGCGATTCCCAGAGGTTTTAAAGGCTTCTACAACTTCTAGGCGCCGGATCGCGCGTATTTTTCGCTGTCCGGATACTTCTTTTAACTCTACCCTAAGTTCATCATTAAGTTTGTCTAAATCCATCTCGCCAAGCAATTGTTTAACCGCTTCCGCTCCCATTTGAGCTTGAAAACGGTCCCCGTACTTATCACGGTATTCCCTGTATTCCGTTTCAGTCAGGAGTTGCTTCTTCATTAAAGATGTATCGCCAGAATCTGTCACAATATAAGAGACGAAATACAGAACTTTTTCCAAAGCTCTTGGCGACATATCCAACAGTAAACCCATTCGACTAGGAATTCCCTTGAAATACCAAATATGCGAAACTGGGGCTGCGAGTACAATATGCCCCATCCGTTCGCGACGAACTTTCGATCGGGTCACTTCAACTCCACAACGGTCACAAACGATTCCCTTATACCGAACACGTTTATACTTTCCGCAGTGACATTCCCAGTCCCGAGTCGGACCAAAAATTTTCTCACAAAACAAACCTTCTCGTTCCGGCTTTAAGGTTCGATAGTTTATGGTTTCAGGCTTCTTTACCTCTCCAAATGACCACTCACGAATCATATCCGGTGAAGCTAAGCCGATACGCATGCGGTCGAAGTTATTGACGTCTAGCAATCCTTATCGCTCCTTTCGTCCGGGGACTATTTGAGATCGCCAAGATCTATATCTTCTTCCTCTAGGACTTCTGCATTCAATTCTTCAAGCGGATCTACCTCATCAACGAGGATATCCTCGTCGACGACGATTTCCTCATCAACATCTACGCCAAGTTCCTCATCAACATTTTTGGCAACTGTTTTAGTCGCTGGAGGTGGAAGTTCCTCATGAAGATCAATCCCAAGTTCCTTTGCGGTTTCCGAAATATCCTCATCAGTATCATGAATCTCGATTTCTTGATCATCTGCTGATAGGACTCTAACATCAAGACACAAGCTCTGCATTTCTTTGATCAAGACCTTAAAGGATTCTGGAATTCCTGGTTCAGGGATGTTCTCGCCCTTGACGATCGCCTCGTAAGTCTTCACACGGCCAACAACATCGTCTGATTTCACCGTTAGAATTTCTTGCAACGTATAAGCCGCCCCATAGGCTTCCAACGCCCAGACTTCCATTTCTCCAAAACGTTGGCCCCCAAATTGAGCTTTACCACCCAACGGTTGCTGTGTCACCAGCGAGTACGGCCCCGTTGAACGAGCATGGATCTTATCATCAACCAAATGGTGAAGCTTGAGCACATACATGTAGCCAACAGTGATCTTGCTATCAAACGGATCACCTGTTCGCCCGTCATACAACATAGTCTTCCCATCCTTCGGAATGCCCGCTTTTTCCAAAGTTTCAAAAATGTCCTCTTCTGTGGCGCCATCAAAGACAGGCGTCGCAATGCGAATTCCTAAAGCCTTGGCTGCCCTGCCTAAGTGTGTTTCAAGAACCTGACCGATATTCATTCGAGAAGGAACGCCCAACGGATTGAGAACAATCTCAATTGGCGTGCCATCCGGCATAAACGGCATATCCTCTTGATGCATGATTCGTGAAATAACCCCTTTGTTTCCGTGTCGACCGGCCACCTTGTCACCTACGGAAATCTTCCGTTTTTGGGCAATGTAAACACGAACGAGTTGATTAACACCTGGAGATAATTCATCCCCGTTTTCGCGGGTAAATACCTTCACATCAACGATTTTACCAGCTTCTCCATGAGGCACACGCAAGGAAGTATCACGCACCTCACGTGCTTTTTCTCCGAAGATAGCGCGTAGTAGTCGTTCTTCTGCTGTGAGCTCCGTCTCACCCTTCGGAGTTACTTTTCCGACCAAGATATCTCCTGGACGAACTTCTGCCCCGATTCGGATTATCCCACGCTCATCAAGATCCTTCAACACATCTTCCCCAACGTTGGGAATATCACGAGTAATTTCTTCAGGACCAAGCTTCGTATCACGCGCATCAGATTCATATTCTTCAATATGAATGGATGTATAGTAATCCTCTCGGAGAAGCTTTTCGCTAATCAGAATCGCATCCTCATAGTTGTATCCTTCCCAAGTCATGAAGGCCACTAGGACATTGCGTCCCAAGGCAAGTTCACCATGATCAGTTGATGGGCCATCGGCAATAATCTGATTTGCATCAACCCGCTCCCCCTTCATAACAATGGGTTTTTGATTAATGCAGGTCCCTTGGTTCGACCGCGAATACTTGAGTAGCTTATGCTTCTCCGTTGTTCCATCATCATGAAGAATAATGATTTCGTCCGCGGTCGACCGCTCTACAACTCCAGCATGTTTAGTGATTGCACAAACCCCAGAGTCCTTCGCGGTCTTGTATTCCATCCCCGTCCCAACGTAAGGCGAATCTGTACGCAAGAGTGGCACAGCCTGACGCTGCATGTTTGATCCCATCAAGGCCCGGTTCGCATCATCATGCTCTAGGAATGGGATCAGAGCCGTTGCGATAGAGACCATTTGCTTAGGAGAGACGTCCATGTAGTCGACTTGGTTTGGTGAAACATGAACGAAGTCCACGCCGTGACGACCATCAACTTTTTCGCCAAGGAAGTTGCCCTCTTTATCGAGCGGAGCATTGGCCTGTGCTACAACAAAGTTTTCTTCTTCGTCAGCGGTTAAGTAATGGATTTCATCCGTAACCCTACCATTCTCTTTATCCGCCATACGGTAGGGGGCTTCAATAAAGCCATAAGGATTAATACGTCCAAACGTTGCTAAGGAACCGATCAAACCGATGTTCGGGCCTTCTGGAGTCTCTACCGGACACATTCTTCCATAGTGAGAAAAATGAACGTCACGCACTTCAAAACCAGCACGTTCCCTGCTCAATCCCCCAGGTCCCAAAGCACTCAAGCGGCGCTTATGCGTTAATTCGGCCAGAGGATTTGTTTGATCCATAAACTGTGATAACTGACTGCTACCAAAGAACTCTTTAATTGCAGCTACGACTGGTCGTATATTAATTAGTACTTGAGGTGTAATCACTTCGACGTCTTGAATGGTCATCCGTTCACGCACAACACGTTCCATCCTGGACAAACCAATGCGAAATTGATTTTGAAGAAGTTCTCCAACAGAACGTAGTCGACGATTCCCTAAATGGTCGATGTCGTCTTTATGTCCTTCACCGTTCATCAAGGCAAGCATCCGTTTAACGGCAGCCACGATATCTCCGCGAGTCAAATGTCGAACCTCCATCGGAGGTAAATCATCCGGGTTCTGGAAATTGACTAGTTTCTTATTAAGTTTATATCGACCAACCTTCGCCAGATCATAGCGTTTAGCATCAAAGAAGAGAGCTTCTAACAATGAACGCGCACTGTCAACAGTGGGCGGCTCACCTGGCCTTAACCGCTTGTAAATTTCCACCAAAGCTTCTTCTGTTGACTCTGAGTTGTCTCTCTCCAAGGTAGCACGAATATACTCATTATCATTAAACAGCTCTAGGATCTGTCCGTTACTTGAATAACCCAAAGCGCGAATAAGAACAGTACCCGGTAATTTCCGCGTTCGATCAACCCTGACAAAAATATTATCGTTCACATCCGATTCGAATTCCAACCAAGCTCCACGATTCGGAATAACCGTAGCGCCATAAAGCTTCTTACCACTTGCATCAATTTGTTCTGCATAATAGACTCCAGGAGAACGCACAAGTTGGCTGACGATAACACGTTCGGCTCCGTTGATTATAAACGTACCTTTGTCTGTCATCAGCGGAAAGTCCCCCATAAAGACTTCCTGCTCTTTCACTTCGCCGGTTTCCTTGTTAATTAGTCGTACCTTTACGCGCAGAGGTGCAGCATACGTGACATCACGTTCTTTGCATTCCTCTACCTCGTACTTAGCATCCCCTAAGTTATAATCGATGAATTCCAAAACGAGATTGCCCGTGAAATCTTGAATTGGTGAAATATCACGAAACATATCGCGCAATCCTTCATCGAGGAACCATCGATAGGAGTTCTGCTGAATTTCAATCAAATTTGGCATGTCAAGGACTTCTCGGATCCTGGAATAACTCCAGCGCTCCCGTGTCCCAACCTTAACAGGATAGAACATTACGCTTCACCCCTCAGTGCGATTTCTTCTCAGTGAGGTATCTATATTGACATAAACAGCCAAAAGCAAGGCCTTTTAATAGAACCTCGCTTCAACGTTTATGTAATTCCGCCATCATTGTATCCAATCAAAGATAATATCTCCTTATTTCCCAATGCTAACAAGCTGTGCCATAGCATGGACAGTTTAAGTAATAAATCCCAACTGTTAACAGTAACATTTATAT
>DATMYU010000395.1:0-6091 GCA_035560775.1 Desulfosporosinus sp. | reverse complement strand
GAACTATATTCTGTTAGCCCCTATGATCAGGAAGGAGAAAATTAATGACCAAAATTAAGATGAATATCCCCTTAGTAGAAATGGATGGGGACGAAATGACCCGGATTATTTGGCAGTGGATTAAAGAGTTATTAATTGAACCCTATGTTGAACTTAAGACTGAGTATTATGACTTAGGATTGAAGAAAAGGGATGAATCTAATGACCAAATTACGATTGATTCAGCCCTTGCTACCATAAAATATGGAGTGGCTGTCAAATGTGCCACCATTACACCTAATGCGCAAAGGATCGAAGAATACAACCTAAAAGAAATGTGGAAAAGCCCTAACGGCACAATCAGAGCGATTCTTGATGGAACTGTTTTTAGGGCGCCGATAATTGTTGACAGCGTTAAACCTTTGATACCCACCTGGAAAAAGCCCATCACTATTGCCAGACATGCCTATGGTGACATCTACAGGGACGTTGAATACCGAGTAGAAGGCCCCGGTAAAGCTGAGCTTGTCTTCACCGGAGAGAACGGCGAAGTACGGCAGACCGTTTTTGACTTCAAGGGCCAAGGAGTCATTCTCGGCATGTACAATATCGATAAATCCATAGCCAGCTTTGCGCGGACTTGCTTCAATTATGCCCTCGACATAAAGCAAGATCTATGGTTTTCTACTAAAGATACTATTTCTAAAAAATATGATCATACCTTTAAAAATATTTTCCAAGACATCTACGATCAAGAGTACAAGTTGAAGTTTGAAGAAGCCAAGATTGAATACTTCTACACCCTAATCGATGACGCGGTAGCACGTGTTATCCGCTCAGATGGCGGTTTTATCTGGGCATGTAAGAATTACGACGGTGATATTATGTCCGACATGGTGGCCACTGCCTTTGGCAGCCTGGCCATGATGACTTCGGCACTAGTATCTCCCGACGGTTATTATGAATTTGAGGCTGCGCACGGTACAGTCACGAGGCATTATTACAAACACCTCCAAGGAGAAGAAACCTCTACCAATTCCATGGCCACTATTTTTGCTTGGACCGGGGCTTTAAGAAAACGCGGAGAACTTGATGGAATTGAAGAACTTATTGTCTTTGCCAATCAATTAGAAGCAGCCTCTATCAGGACCATCGAAGAAGGGGTTATGACCAAGGATTTAGCAGAACTAACTGTGCTAGCCAACAAGAAGGTCGTTAATACACGTGACCTTCTGGTTGAAATCAAACAACGACTTGACGAAAGCCTCTAGAACGTTTAAAGGAGCTTCCCAGCATTTGGGATAGCTCCTTTACTCATCTCTGGTTCTTTATTTTCATTACTAGTGTTACGCTTTAATCAAGGCTCATGCTTTTAGCCGTTTAACTTCTTCTTCCGTCATACCTGTTGCTTCTGCTATCTTTGAAATCTCCATTCCCAAGTCAATAAGATTTTTCGCGACTTCTGCTTTTCCTTCTGCCTTTCCTTTCTGCATTGCTTCTCTCAACCGAATTTCCGCTTCCCTGACAGCCGCCATTTCATCTAAAACTACCTTACGCCTCGCAAAGTACTCTTCGCGAACTTTGGGATCATCACTTGTTTTCTCCCAGGCGGCCAAAGCCTGATGCAAAACGGGATCTTGCATTGCAATCTCCTCCAGTATTTTTAAGATTTCCTGATTTTCCGAACCTTCCAGAAGCAATAACCATCGAACTAAAACACTCTCCCAAGGGCTAACTTCTCTTCGTCGCCATTTTGAGATTAGTTTAGGCAACTCCATGAAGTGCATCTCCAAGGCATCCGTGAGCTGAAATTTCTCCTCATCTTCGTAAAGATGAAATACGCTATGATAATTATTTGTCTGATTCAAATAGTTAAAATCAAGGATGTTGATCGTAACTGCTTTCGCCAGCTCCTTATAAGCCATCCCTTCCCGCATCTGCCGGGAGTACATTTCCGCCCAATAATACAGTGAGCGTCTCTCCATGTCATATTGATTGCTTAACTGAATTCTATTATTGATCTGCATTCCTTCGATTGTCACAGCTCGAACATCTAGAATGGATTTCTTATCTTTTCTGTATTCTTTGTTTAGTTCCGGATTCATAATCGTTATATCTTCAATCCGACGTTCCTGTGGTAACTTCAGCGCGGCATTAAGAAATGCTATAAGGATCGCTTCATTCCCCTCTTTGCCAAAAATAAGCTTGAAGGCGTAGTCGATCTTGAGGTTGATAAGATCCTTCACTTCTCACGCTCCGTCCTATCTCTCATTAATACAACTCTGATATTTCTAGCCAGATTGATGTTTTCGATCATCGTTTTAAAACGATGATAGCTTAACATATATAGCCATATTATACCATATGGATGGAGGCATTCAAACAACGACTTGACGAAAACCTCTAGAACGTTTAAAGGAGCTTCCCAGCATTTGGGATAGCTCCTCTACTCATCTCTTGACGATTATAAATCCATGTGTCTACTGATACTATGTCGATGAGTATTCTCGATATAATACTAAGGCAGAACTATCACTGGCTTATCCTTAGACTGTTTAAACAATAAGAAATTCCGACCAATGACTTGGACAAGTTCAGCCCCAGACTGTTCGGCCAGTTCAGCTGCTACAACTTTCGGTTCTTCCGGACTGTTTTGCAAGGCTCGGCACTTAATGAGTTCCCGAGCTTCCAGCGTCTGGTTCGTTTGAGTGACCACCGTATCTGTGATACCGCCCTTACCTACTTGTAATATCGGATCCATTTCATTCCCCATGGATCTCAAAAGACGTTTTTGCTTACCCGTTAACACGTAATATCTTCCCCCTAAAACTTTACTCCGATCGCTTGACTTTCATCGCGCCTCCAACTCAACTACACCCAATCAAATCGTACGCCCGCGATCTCCACGATATCGCCCTCTTTGATCCCTTGCTCACGGAGAGCGTCATCAATTCCCATAGCTTTCAAGATATTTTGGAAACGGTAGACACTCGCTTCTCGATCCAAAAAGGTCATCTTCATATGTCGTTCAACTTCATTACCCAAAACCATAAAAATATTGTCTTCTTTAACAATTTCAAACCGCTTGCCCGACTGAGCTTTCGTAACCCGGTGTTCTGGCGGAAGACTCACAATCTCAGGCACCGGGGTATCCGGTAAAAGCTGAGCAATGCGATAAATCAAAGCCTTTAGCCCTTCCCCAGTCGCAGCCGAAACTGCGAAAATTTCGTGATCCTCTCCGACAGCGTCTTTCAAACGCTGCAACTGCTCCTCAGCACCCGGAATATCCATTTTGTTGGCCACGAGGATCACCGGTCGCAGAGCAAGCTCCGGACTATGGAGTCGGAGTTCTTCCTGAATAATACGCAAATCCTCTAGGGGATCCCGTTCTTCCGATCCCGAGATATCCAAAACATGCAGCAGCAAGCGAGTTCGCTCAGTGTGGCGCAAGAATTCGTGCCCTAATCCCGCTCCCGCATGAGCACCCTCGATGAGCCCCGGAATATCAGCCATGACAAAACTCTGCCCATCCTCAAGCTCGACAACGCCTAGATTCGGAATAAGGGTGGTGAAATGATAATCAGCAATCTTCGGCTTTGCTCCCGACACTTGGGAAATGATCGTCGATTTTCCCACATTCGGGAAACCAACCAGTCCAACGTCTGCCAAGAGCTTCAACTCTAAACGCAACCAGCGTTCCAAGCCAGGTTCTCCATTTTCAGCCAGGGTGGGGGCTTTATTCGTATTGCTCATGAAACGAGCGTTACCCCTTCCCCCTCGACCGCCAGCAGCAACGACTACTTTCTGCCCATGCTCGGTTATATCCGCAATTATTTCACCGCTATCGTCATCCATGACAACCGTTCCCACGGGAATACGAATAATAGAATCTTCCCCGCTCCTGCCGCTACAATTCTTCGCTTGTCCGTGGTCCCCTCGATT
Source organism: Desulfosporosinus sp. (assembly GCA_035560775.1). Taxonomy (GTDB): domain Bacteria; phylum Bacillota; class Desulfitobacteriia; order Desulfitobacteriales; family Desulfitobacteriaceae; genus Desulfosporosinus. The sequence goes on along the minus strand of DATMYU010000395.1, from coordinate 2,170 downwards.
CCCCTTATAATGCCGTTGATAACGAAAATCCACAAGGGTTCTTAAGCCCTCATCGCCAATAAAAATAATATTCCCCCCGCGTCCACCGTCTCCACCGCTCGGTCCGCCTTCAGGAACATATTTCTCTCGGCGAAATGCCACGGCACCCGCACCGCCATCTCCACCTTTAACATAAATCTTAGCCTGATCATAAAACATAAACATACGTATTCTCCTTAACTGTTGAGATCTCTTCTAGGAAATTGCTTAAATTACGGACCTATTGTAAACTTAGCCACTTTATCAAAGCGAACATCGTCCTCATCTTCTAAGATAAACTGACAAGATAATCCTCCAGGTTCATCATACAAATACACTTCAGCATTTAAGAGATTCAAAGGTTCTATAGCCCTCGAAGTCACTTCCATGCATTCTCTAGTGTACCCGTATAAGGCTTCCACATATTCTTCCCGCCAATGATCTTGCCAATATAATTCCTGTTTCATTTCCTCAGGAAAATCAAGTGTGGCGGTAACGCCTTCCTGTCTAAGACGAATCATAAACCCTAATAAAATTGCCGCTAAGCTGGTTTCTGGGATTTGCGCTATCTTTTACTCTTGCAGAGATCCTGCAACCGTCTCCCGCATGTACGCAAGGGCCTTCTCTGATTGGTTGAGTTGTAAATTACCCATAATCACCTGCCAGTGATTCAGAAAATCATGCCTCTGTAGGCTATACCACTGTAAAAGCTCCGACAGCAGAACGTGTTCAACTTCTGACATCTTCATCGTTTACCTCTCAATTCGAATAACTTTGTCATACTCACGCGGCAGAAGGAATCGCTTTAACTATGTAATATGTACCCCTAAACGAATAACGCCCCTGGGAAAACCCAGGGACGAAATAGAAACAGCTTATTGGGCAATAGCCACCGGTGTCGTGCGTTCAGCATAAATACTAACTTTTTTGCGTTTCTGATCTTTATGTTCAAATTTGACATAACCATCGATCAGAGCAAATAAGGTATCATCTTTACCCAAACCACAGTTTTTAGCGGGATGAAACTTCGTTCCGCGTTGACGAACGATAATGCTGCCAGCGGTTACGAATTGACCGTCGCCACGTTTTACACCAAGGCGTTGAGAGTTGCTGTCACGACCATTTCGTGAGCTACCAACCCCTTTTTTATGGGCGAAGAGTTGAAGATTCATTTTTAGCATGGAGTCCACCTCCTTCGATCTATAATTATATAGTCTTGACCATAAGCCGAATGTATCTGTTCAATACCTAACATCATGGTTTGCAAAATCCACTGAGCCTTTTCCAATTCTTGCTCTGCTATCCCGACAAGCTGACAGGTGAGATGTCCATCCGCCTCCTGCATTTGAGGGACAACCGACAAAAAATGTTCCAACCCATTGACAGCCGCTATGCTCAGTGCGGAAACACCCGCACAGACAATGTCTTGGCCTTCGATCGCAAACCCCGCATGTCCGGACAACTCAAATTCACGTATTCGCCCCAAGGCATCCGCCCAAACAATGAACCGAATGCCGTCAGTCCTCTTACGCTTGGAGTGCTTCGACAACAACTTTTGTGTATGGTTGACGATGTCCTTGTTTGCGTCGATAGTTCTTCTTGGCCTTGAATTTGAAGACAATTATCTTCTCCCCTTTGCCGTGCTCCACAACCTTCAGCACTGCTGTAGCACCAGCCACAACTGGGGTTCCAACTTTAACCACACCATCTTTTTCTAAGAGGAGGACCTTGTCAATCGTCACGGCATCTCCTACGTTAGCGTCCAATTTCTCAACGTAAACGACGTCGCCTTCTTGGACTTTGAACTGTTTACCACCGGTTTCAATTACTGCGTACATTATTATTACACCTCCCATGCCCTAGACTCGCCATTGCAGGTCGGTTTTTTAAAAGATAAAAAACCCGTTAATACCTGATTCGCGCGGTTGCGGTGAGAAGTCACCACATTGAACCATTCTAGCATTGAATCACTTAATTTGTCAAGTAAATTTGTTCTATAGCTCTTAGTAGTTCCTCACCCATTGGTTTACGTCCTTAGTTTTCATTAAGTTCGTCTTTATTGCTAACAAATATTAACTCGAACTGAATTATCGTTTTGTGCGTCGGATTATAGCATATCTTGTATACATTTTATGTCGAAATATGTCATATG
>DATMYU010000394.1:0-4220 GCA_035560775.1 Desulfosporosinus sp. | reverse complement strand
CGCTAATCCAAATAATTTTCAGATAAGAGGTGGCCATTAGTGTTTAAATTAATACAGCGCTCTAAGGCAAACAATACCCAAATGGCCATAGACAATGACGAACTAAACAAATTGACGGAGTGTTTGAACCGATGCGACCTTGGAAAACCACTTGAGCTGGAGCTATCTCCTTCCAGTTCACTTCACGAGGTTGTCAAAGTCATCAACGGAATCATCGAGACCCGACAAAAATCCGTCGCCAGTACCATGCTGGACTTTAACGGAGCAGTCGGACAAATGACCGGTATGACTTCCATCCGGGAAATGCTTCAACGCATTCAGGAGCAGACACCACAAATCGCAAATATGTCCGCACAAGCTGAAGAAATGGGCGCAGCCGCCAGCGAAACTGCCTCCTCCGCCGCAAATGCAGCCTCCTTTGTCGAACAATCTCTGAGCACAGCGGCTTCCGGGGTAGAAAAGATCAAACAAGCTGTCGACTTCGTTGAACGCTCCTTTACCCAATTCGAACAAGTGAGCAGACAAGTGCAGACTGTCTTAAATTCTATGAACGAAATAGAACAGATTGTCAGTGTCATCGCTGATGTTGCTGATCAAACAAACCTTTTAGCCTTAAACGCAGCCATTGAAGCCGCCCGGGCCGGGGACCAGGGACGAGGGTTTGCGGTCGTTGCCGACGAGGTACGCAAATTAGCGGAACACACCAAGACGTCCGTCACAGACATAGGGCAAAAAATTGAGCATTTAAGTCAAAATTCCATGCGCACTGCGGATGACATTCGCTCCCTCTCTGAAATGATGCTGGAGGGAAAATCAGTCATGCAGGTAGCCGGACAAGAAGTTGAGCAAATTCTGAGCCACGTCGTAACCATTTCGGATGAGATCCAGCAAATTGCTGCCGGTAGTGAGGAACAAAGCGCCGTTATCGACGAATTCGCTCAAATTATCAGTCTGGTGAGTGAGTCAGCAAATACGACCGAACAAGTTGCCAATCAAACCGGTGAAGGGGTTTATGCCATAAGCCAACAGCTCGGCGAAATTCGAACTCGCCAAATCCAGAGTGTACCTGTCATCACTACTAATCAAGCCCTCGAACTATCCAAGACAGATCATCTCCTCTGGACTTGGCGGATCTATAATATGCTCTTAGGGTATGAACATGTAGATCCGTCGACCGTTGGTACCCACCATGATTGCCGCTTAGGACAATGGGCCGATAGTCCCAAAGCTGACAAACTGCGTGAAAACCCTGCTTTTTTGAGACTTGACTCCCCACACCAGAGTGTACATGAATTAGCGCGACAAGCTACCCTCGCTTACAGTCAAGGCAACCTTAATGAAGCCGAAAAACACTTGAACCAGATGTCCCAAGCTTCCCAAGAGGTTGTCGGAATCCTCGATGAATTAATACAGATTCTTTAACCTCTCGCCTAGTTGCACTTATACCACCAGATTAGGCTACTCAAAAACTTATACTTTCTGCCCTGAAATAAGCATTATTTCATTCATCAGTGGTGCCGTCTTTAAGCGGCACGGGGGTCTGTATAGGTATAAGAAAAACCAATCACCGAAGTGAGACTGGCTTTCAAATTCTTTGATATACTGTGGAGAGAAAGTTCTATCAGATGGACTATTCCCTGACTCGAGCAGGACGTTCGCTGTACTGCGCTTTCCCAATTTCATAGAGATTATTCCCCTCATGGTCAATGATCACGATGACAGGAAAGTCCTTTACGACCAGGCGCCTTACCGCTTCCGGTCCCAGTTCAGGATAGGCAATCACTTCGGCCGAAACAATGCGCTTGGCAATCAGGGCACCTGCTCCACCAATCGCTCCGAAGTAGACGGCACCGTGTTTCTTCATCGCTTCGATCACCTCTGAGGAACGGAGGCCCTTGCCAATCATTCCTGTTAACCCTTCAGCAATCAAGGTTGGCGAGTAGGCATCCATCCGACCGCTCGTCGTCGGCCCAGCCGAACCAATCACTTGCCCCTCTTTGGCCGGCGTCGGCCCTACAAAATAGATAACTTGATCTTTCATTGCAAAAGGAAGGTCAACACCTTGCCCCAGAGCCTCGACCATTTTCTTATGCGCGGCATCGCGTCCGGTATACATCACACCACTAATCAAGACGTTGTCCCCGACTTTAAGATCCTTAACTTTTTCTTGAGTTAGGGGAGTTTCAAGGCGTATGATTTCGTTCATTAGCGCGCCCTCCCTTGCAAGGTGATTTCCTTATGACGAGTTGCATGACAGCCAATGTTCACTGCAACTGGCATTCCGGCAATATGTGTCGGATACACCTCTAAGTTGACAGCCAACGCTGTCGTCACTCCGCCGAACCCTTGGGGACCGATACCTAAGCGATTAACGCGATCTAATAGCTCTTTCTCGATTTTCGCCAGACGCTCTTGCGGATTATGTTGCCCCACTTCGCGTAGTAAGCTCTTTTTAGCTAGAATAGTCGCTTTTTCCATCGTTCCGCCCACACCCACTCCGACAATAATCGGGGGACAGGGATTTCCACCTGCTCGATCAACGGTGTCCACGACAAATTGCATCATACCCTCTAGCCCCTCAGAAGGCTTGCACATTTTTATGCCCCCCATATTTTCACTCCCGAACCCTTTAGGAGCCACAACAAGGCGCAGAAAATCGCCGGATACAATATCATAGTGGATCACTGCTGGCGTATTATCCCCCGTATTAGCCCGCTCAAACGGATCCATTACGACGGACTTGCGCAAATATCCTAAGGCATACCCTCGACGTACCCCTTCGTTAATAGCCTCGCTGAGACCCCCACCGACTACGTGTAAATCCTGGCCAATACTGACAAAGATTACCGCCATTCCAGTATCCTGACACATTGGGACTCTTTCTTGGTGAGCTATTTCGGCATTCTCAATGAGTCGTTCCAAAACCTCCTGACCTAACGGAGAGCGCTCATCCTTTAAAGCCTGCTGAAACCCCGCCATGATATCCGAACCCAGGTCATAATTTGCCTCTATACAAAGTTTTTCAACGGCTGTAACAATTTCTCCTACGAGTATTTCCTTCATCTAATTGAAGCCCTCTTTCGCTGCATTAATTCGTTTACTATTTATAATCATACGACACGGAAGAATCCCTGGATCGCCCGATGTGATTGGCCTCCAGGAATTTTTTACAATTGTTCGAAATTTATGCCAAATCTTGGTTGAAAACCCAAAAGCGAGTTAATCGCCGATTGCCGAACCCGAGCAAAATCCATACCATCGGAGGATTGATAAGAGCATCAAATGTTTTCAAAGATCGGCTTTAAATCTACTACAAAACCGGGGAAAACAGACACCTCTACCAGGTCTGTTTCAGTATAAGATTCCGGCCTTCCGTATCTATTATTTGACAGTAAGGTAAATACACTAATAAACTTACCGTCCGGTTCTACTATCCAATATTCTTTAACTCCAGCTTTTTCGTATCTATTAAATTTCCAAACTTTATCGTTTCTTGCAGTTGTAGGGGAGGAAATTTCTATCACTAAGGTAGGAGTGCCATAATATCCCGTTCCTTTTAGTCCTACGTTATCGCAAACAACTAGAATATCAGGCTGCACAACAAATGTAGTTTCTTCATCTTTTTCGTTCGTTTCGGGAAGTCTTAAATCGAAGGGAGAAGCAAACACCTGGCAAGGCTTATCTTTAAGGTAATTGTTGAATTGAGTTAAAATCTCTCTTGATATCGCTTGATGTTGCCATGTCGGTGCAGCCTGCATACTAGGTACTCCATCAAGGATCTCCCATCGTTCATTTTCCGGCCACTTTAAATAATCAGCGAAGGTATACTTCTTTTTTTCTTGTTGTAATGGCATATCATACCTCCTCATTAAAACTAATAGTTCCCCACGCTAATTTTGTCTTATGTAAGCTATTATACCATTTTATGGGCATTACGTCACGATAGCTAATCACTTATCTATCTGCAAAGATCTAAGCTAAGTGAATTACTTACGTGATGAATTTCGGTGCCCAAAAAGCTTTTTTAACCATCGACCAATGATTACAAATCCCAAGTAGATTGCAAACGCAACTAAGAAACCCCAGAGACCTTCCACAATATCTTGGAATTCCATATGGCCGCGACCTGTAATTTTTTGTTCAATCTCTATGGCAAAAACAAGAACAACAAGGATAGTAAACGTATAAATAAAGGAAATCGCCGTTAGGCTGTACCGAAT
>DATMYU010000393.1:0-4044 GCA_035560775.1 Desulfosporosinus sp. | reverse complement strand
TTATGATATTGAGATAAGGAGTGAGGAAAATGCCCTTAACAATGCTTATCCCGGGTAAAGAGGCGGTAGTTGATGCCTGTAGGGCTAAGGATTCAACCAGAAAATTCTTGGAAGGTTTAGGTATACTTCCAGGTGTAACCATATCGGTCATATCAGAATTCAGTGGTAATTTGATTGTCTCCATAAAAGGGTCGAGATTGGCTCTGAATAGGGGAGTTGCTCAGCAGGTACATGTGCAAGGTTGATAATAAGGGGGGGTAAGTGGTTTGGAGAGGACATTAAAGGAATTAAAGCCAGGTGAAAAATCGATCATTACCAGAGTGTTAGGAGAAAAAGGCGCAGTGAAGAGGAGACTAATGGATATGGGTGTGACCCGTGGGGCAGAAGTATTGGTTAGGAAAGTGGCGCCGCTGGGTGATCCTATTGAAGTGAACATTCGTGGGTATGAGCTGACGCTTAGAAAATCTGAAGCAGAAAACATTATTGTTGCATAAAGAATGCTCCTTGAATTTAAGAAGGAGCAATTTTTTGAAACGAATACTGAGAATGATTATCATTATTAGTTGGAGTTATAAAAGGAGCTGAAAACGTCCGATGTCCTTAAAGTTTGCATTGGTAGGAAATCCGAATTGCGGTAAAACCACCTTATTTAATGAAATCACCGGAAGTACGCAGTATGTTGGAAACTGGCCGGGAGTAACCATTGAGAAACGAGAAGGGAAAGCCAAAAAGCTTGAGGGAGATATAAGAATCGTTGATCTGCCTGGAATCTATTCCTTATCACCATACTCAATGGAAGAAATTATTGCCAGAGACTATATCGTGAATGAAAAGCCTGATGTTGTGATCAATATTATTGATGCAACGAATATAGAGCGAAACTTGTATCTGACGACACAATTGCTTGAATTGGGTGTAAATGTTGTTGTTGCCATGAATATGATGGACGCGGCGGATGCCAAAGGTGACAAGATTGACATGGGAATCTTGGAAGCTCAACTCAAAGTCCCAGTTATACCAATTACGGCTAGTAAAGGTCGTGGTGTTAAAGAGCTCCTAGAGAGAGCCCAAAACGTTGCGCAAACAGCGGCATCATCAGGGGCAGCGCCATTATTTAACGAAATGCATGATGAAAGTATCGTAAACTGTATTCAGGAAATCGAGAAAAATATTATTCCGAAGCTAAGTAGCAAGACCGACAATTCTCGTTGGACGGCGCTAAAGCTTTTGGAAGGCGACGAGAAGGTTCAGGAAACGTTAAAAGTTCCCGATGCCTTGCTGAGTGAGATTAAGTTGTATCAGGAAAAACTTGAAAAAAAATATGATATGGATATAGAAACGATTATCGCCGACAGCAGGTACCAGTTTACGACCTCTGTAACGCGCAAAGCAGTTAAGCAGAAAGAGCAGAGCAGCCATTTAACGATTTCGGATAAGATCGATAAAGTAGTGACGAATCGGATTTTGGCCATTCCTTTGTTTTTAGCGATGATGTTTGGCATATTTTCTATAACGTTTGGCTCGATTGGTTCCTTCACCATCGACTTTGTAGATGAATTGGTTAACGGCACGATTGCAACTTTTCTGGCAAATTTGCTTGCAGGAGCCGGAGCGGCAACCTGGTTACAAGATCTCGTTTCAGGCGGAATTATTGGTGGAATGGGTAGTATGCTGGTATTTGTCCCACAAATTATGCTCTTATTCTTTTTCCTATCCATTCTCGAAGATACTGGCTATATGGCCAGAGCAGCGTTTGTCATGGATAGACTACTTAGAAAGCTAGGTTTAAGTGGAAAATCGTTTATTCCCATGCTGATTGGTTTTGGGTGTGGTGTTCCGGCGATCATGAGTACGAGAACTTTGGAAAATGAAAAGGATCGGCGCTTGACTATTATGCTCATACCTTTTATGTCCTGTGGCGCAAGGCTCCCAATTTACGCCTTGTACACGGCAGCTTTCTTTTCCAGTAATCAAACCATGGTTGTATTTTCACTTTATGTGCTGGGGATTGTGATTGCCATTCTCTCAGGATTTTTTCTCAAAAAAACTATTTTGCAAGGAGAGGTAGCCCCTTTTGTCATGGAATTACCTCCCTATAGAATTCCCACACTCAAAGGTTTGATGATTCACATGTGGGACAAGGGAAAAGGGTTTATCAAAAAAGCAGGAACGATTATCTTTACAGTAGCAGTTGTGATCTGGTTTTTACAATACTTTAATATCTTCTTCCAACCGGTGGTGGACCCGGGAGATAGTATGCTTGGTGGTCTCGGTAAGGCCATAGCCCCTGTTTTTGCACCTCTGGGCTTTGGGGACTGGAAATCTGCGGTTGCGTTGCTCACTGGTTTTGTAGCAAAAGAAGCCGTTGTGTCCACTATGGGTATCTTACATGGAGTAGCAGATGCAACAGAGGGATCGACGGATTTGATAACAGCTCTGCAGACGGCGTTTACCCCATTAACGGCTTATGCATTCATGGCATTTACCCTACTTTACATGCCGTGCATGGCGGCCTTTGCAACCATCAAACGGGAGATGAATTCCTGGAAGTGGACGTTAATCACAGTAGGATATTCCACAGGGGTAGCTTGGTTAGTAGCGTTTCTTATCTTCCGAGTAGGAAAATTGTTAGGTTTTACTTGATTTAAAGAATAGAACCTAGATGAGGGTTCATCGTTCCCATCTGGAACGCTAGAATCGTTGAGAAGAAAACTTACGAAATAAGGTGATAAAATGATTAATTGGATTTTAGGTGCTATCATTGTCGGAGTGACTGGATTCATTATTGTTCGGACGATAGGGCGTTTGCGTAGAGGAGAGAGCACCTGTTGCGGAGGGCGTGACAAAAGTGAGTGTGGGTGTGATTGTGATTGTTCAAAATAAGATTTAAATGAGTGAACTTGGAATTCTAAAATCTGAGATAGGAGGGGTTAGATGAGTATCGTTCTTGTTGGAGGTCATGATAGAATGCATAGTGAATACATGGGGATTTGCTCCAAGCGTGGGCATCGTGTCAAGGTCTATACACAAATGCCTGCCAAGTTTGGTAAGGCGATTGGAACTCCGGATGGAATCGTTTTATTCACCTCAACGGTCTCTCATCAAATGATTCACGTTGCGGTAAAAGAGGCAAAACGCAAGAAGATTCCGGTTTTCAGATGCCATACCAGTAGTGGGACTTCATTGGAGGGATTATTGCTAGAACTTGAAGCTACAGCTGGCGGCAGTATAGGCACAGGCAAGTAACGACTTGAAAGGTACTTACGTATATGTTCCAATACATTCAAAGTATTTTCCGTACCAAGTCAGAAACTATAAGTTCTGGGTGGCATAAGTACATCCAAAGGCTTCCGTCCGCGCCAGTGGCTTTGCGCAAGCCAGGGTTGCTTTATCCTCACCATTTTCACGATATTATTGAATGTTTAGCTGCAGCGCTGGAAGCAAAAGATTTATACACCAGCGGACATTCTTCGAGAGTGGGGGATATGTCGTACGAGTTGGGCCGAGCTATGGGGTTGAAAGGCTCAGAACTTGAAAATATTCATATCGCGGCCCACCTCCACGACATCGGTAAGATGGGAATTTCTGAAACTATTTTAAACAAAAAAGGTAGACTGCTTCCCCATGAGTTCGCACAGATACAAACACATCCAGAGATCGGCTATAAGATTTTAGCAAAATCGAAAGGGCTTCGGAATATTGCGGAAATAGTGCTTCACCACCACGAAAGGTGGGATGGGAAAGGGTATCCGGATGGCTTGCGGGAGGCTGAAATTCCCCTGGGTTCGAGGATTATTGCGGTAGCAGATTCGGTGGATGCTATAACTTCAATAAGACCTTATCGAAGAACCATGTCCTGGGAGGAATGTTGGGAGGAGATATTGATCAACAAAGGCATTCAATTTGACCCCGTAGCCGTGGAGGCGTCAGAAAAGATTTGGAAAAAATGGAAGGACAGGTGGCAAGAGTCGCAGCTGGATTATAAGGAATCGGAACTAACGGTTGCAAAGTAAGTTAGGGTAGATGTCAACAATACTTATGAAG
>DATMYU010000392.1:0-15719 GCA_035560775.1 Desulfosporosinus sp. | reverse complement strand
TCACGTTAGCATGCATCTAGAGAACAGATACAGAAAGAAAGGGCAAAGAAAGGATAAAGCGCAAAGTTGAAACTAAAACTAAAACTAAGACTAAGGCAACAACAGCGACAACGAGGAAATTGAGAGCGAAAGGAGATCTGGAGATTGAGTATGGAATTAGCGAACATCCCCTGGAATTTAGTCATACCCATTATTATTTTCCAAGTAATCCTACAAGTGGCTTCTTTGATCAGCTTAGTGCGAAGTGATGGAGTCCAGAGGGGAAATAAAATTATGTGGGCAATTATCATCGTATTATTGAGTATGATGGGTCCTGTTTTATACTGGACGCTCGGAAGAGAAGTCCGATGATTGAATGTAAAACGATTAGCAAGAAGTTTGGGGCGTTCCAGGCCTTGGAAAATGTCAGTTTTAGCATACCAAGTAAGAAGTGCTATGGATTCTTAGGGCAAAATGGAGCAGGTAAAACAACAGTTTTGCGTATGTTAGTGGGATTGCTACGGCCGGATCAAGGGGAAATATTCGTTGCTGGACATTCTCTGCTCACCGAACGGCAGCAGGTTCAGAGGCTTTGCGGATATCTTCCACAGCGTCCAGAGTTTTATCCGTGGTTAAGTGGTGAGGAGTTTCTTCGATTTAGCGCGGAATTAGTTGGGGTGCCAGCACGCCAGTCGAAAAAAACTGCGGGCAAGTATCTAGATATCGTAGGTTTGGCGGACTTCGCTCGTCGCCGGGTGGGTAAATACTCGGGTGGCATGCAGCAACGTTTAGGTTTAGCCGCGGCTTTAATCGGTGACCCACCGGTGCTTTTATTAGATGAGCCGGTGTCAGCACTTGATCCGCAGGGACGAGATTCAATGTTTTCCTTGTTAAAAAAACTAAAACAGGAAAAGACCATCTTTTTATCCAGCCACATTCTACACGATATTGAGCAGGTGTGTGATGGTGTGGTCATAATTCATAAGGGGCAAATCAAGGCCCAGGGAACCATGCCTGAGTTATTAAAGCAAAGTGGTGAAAGCATAGTTAGGGCGCAGGTGCACTTCGAAGTTGACGGTCGTCTGATAAACCAGTTGCAGGCAGAATTTAGCGGTGCCATGCAGGGTATTGGGATTCCGGTCAGTAATGTTGCCTGGCAGGAACAGGGATTGGAACAACTTTTCTATAAAGTTGTCAAGCAAGCGGAAGAAGAACAACATCAAAATTCAAGTACGGGTCAAGGAGGGGCTGGAGATGGCAATATGGCTCGCTAAAGAGGCCCGAGAGATGGTTAGACTGGGACGGTGGATACCGCTGGTCGCGGTTTACTTGTTCCTAGGGGTCTTACAACCAATCACCTTTAAATTAATGCCGTTAATTTTAAGTTCAGCCAGCAACTTGCCAGAAGGCACAGTGATTCATATTCCGCCTCCCACCGTGGATCAGGTGCTGTATAGTATCATCGGCCAATATAACCAGCTCGGTATCCTCGCTCTTATCTTGGTAGGAATGGGCTTGATTGCCGGTGAACGTAAACTGGTTGGGGAATGGCTATGGAGTAAACCTGTCAACATCGCTCACTATGTATTAGCCAAGTTTAGCGTGTTTTTTGCGGTGGCTGCTCTCTCTTCCTTGGTAGGACTTGGAATCGGAGCCTATTACACTGCCGAATTGATCGGTCCCGTAAATTGGAGTGCCCTTTGCCAAGGTGCCCTGCTCTATGTTTTATATCAGGCGTTTCTGATTAGCGTGATCCTGTTGGCCAGTGCCCTTGTCACAAGTCCGACCTTGGCTGGTGGCATAGCCCTGATTAGTATTGTGTTAGTTAACCTTCTGTTGCCGATGATTTGGCAGGGTCATTTTGTTTCCGGCCTTTTAGAGCTAATTCAAGCGACCCTGAGTCAAACCGCCTGGTCAAGGTCTTCGCCTTTCTGGGAACCAATTGTCACCACCTTGCTGGGGACGACAGTACTCATAGGTCTGCAAATTCCTTTGCTGGCTGGGAGGAAAACTTCCCATTAGCGTAAAAGTAGAGCAGAAGACGTTGATAGTCTATAATCATATGAGATTAATTTGTCAATTAGGAGCTGTTTCGAGTGATTGAAATAAATGAACTGATCAGGAAGGCCCAAGAAGGTGACCCAGTGGCCTGGGAGTCCCTGCTCGCTCAGGTATATCCTCTGGCCTTGCGTCAAGCGCGGGCAATGTTGCGTGATCCAGACCTCGCTAGGGATGCCGTACAAAATGCTTTGCTTAAAATACACACTCACCTGCATACTCTCGTCGAGATTGCGGCATTTTCTGCTTGGTGGCGGCGAATTGTTACGAACGAAGTCTACATGATTCTCCGGCTCAAACAACGGGATACAGAAGGCTTTGATCCAGGGATTCTACAACAAATAGGGGTTGCAGTGGATGAGTTGGTCGTGATGCGTTGTGAGCTGGCTCGAGTTCTCCAGCTATTACCAATTGATCAACAACAGGTTGTGATCGATGTGGATTTGTTGGGGGTTAATTTGCTGGAAGTTGCTGAAGGTCACCAGATACCCATCGGTACCGTTAAATCTCGTTTGTCTCGTGCGCGGGAGAAACTTCAACATCATCTGGAGGTATTTCGGGAAGGACGAAAGGAGAAAAAGAAGATGGGATATTCAACAGAAGATACAACGATGCGTGACTTAACAGTCCTTTTTTATAGCTATTTGGAAGAAACTATGAGTGGAGCAGAGCGAGCGAGGTTTGAGCTGGATTTGGCTAAACACCCGGAATGGGCGAAGGAACTTCGACGGCATAAGGATTTTCTGACCTTGCTCCACACATTGACTGGCAAAATGACGCTCACTTCAGCTGAAATCATGGAGAGAATTCAGGATGTAACTGCAAAGATTACGGATTATGAGCAAATCGTTGACGATACTTACTTTGAGCAAGGTATCCCACTAACCTTGACATCTCATAGCTGGTTTCAGGCCCCGGACTTGTACCGAATGGAGTCTCGTCACCCTTCAATGGGTGAAATGATTGTAGTCGTTAGAGGAGTGGAAGCCCTTAGCTATATGGAAGATGCTAAACAAGCTGTGAAAATTAAGGTTAGTGAGGAGTTTAGGAAGCAAATGGGCCTCGATTTTACAGATTCTCTTAAGTTAATGGCTGCTGAGCGGAATAGTCGCCCACTGGGCACTGAATACGTCAGTGGGCGTCCAGCTCTGCATCTTCAATTTAACCAGCAGGTAAGTGGTAAGGGAGACATGATTACTCATTTGTGGATGGATAAAGACACATGGATGCCGCTGGTCACGGAATTGTACAATGCCGACCATGAATTAGTGCAACGCAAGGTGGTTCGGGAGCTTCGTTTAAATCAAGGCTTACCCGAGGAACTTTTTAATCTACGTTTGCCACCCGATATCAAAGTGCAAGATAATACTCAGGATATCCTACAACCCATTGAGGAATTGACCCTTCAAGAGGTTCAGGAGCGTCTGGGTGAGCATCCCTATCTTTGGGAGCAAGGCGAGGAAACCCAAGCTAAATATCAGTGGATTAAAATGCCCGGCGGTGAAGGAGTATTGTTAACTCAATATTTTGTCCCCGGGGACCCGTTGGCGAAATTAACCTTAACACAGGGCAAAGTTGCGCATGCTAATCTGCCGCCTCAGTTGCCGCCAACTCCAGTCAGCTTTGAGTTTGCGGGTACAGAAGTTGAAGGTTCGTACTTGGAATTGGGTCTGAAACCAGCTAAGGGGTTCCTGGTATGGAATCATGCAGATCGCTATTTTACGACAGGTGGCGACTTCGATCTGAAGGAACTCTTGTTGATAATGGCTAAACTTTCCTCAGCTGGTACTCTCCCAACATAACATCATGCACTGCGTATCGGATACCGAAGCACTGTTTTCAACTTCTCCGGCGCTACCTTGCGGGGGTCGGAAATGTATATCTCGTGATGACGGCGGGTGTCGTCAATATCTATGATATAGCCGTTTTCTACGGCGAAACCGTCAAGCGCCGCTACCGTGGCAGGTTCATCATCATACGAACCGATATGCATTACCTGAACGCATAAACCCTCGGTGATTGTTTTGAATTTTGCCTTTGATGTATCAATGCTCGGTTTTTTCTTGGCGAGGGCAGCCTTTGAGGCTTCGAAAATGTCCGCTGTTACGAAGTCAGGTTGTCGAATCACCATCGTCCATACAAATTTGCTCTTGTCACTTATCACTTCACCGCCACCCCTGAAATCATCGTCAACACTCCAGAAGCCTTCAAGCGGCGGAACAACGTATTCTAAGATCGATTTGTTACCCATCTTTATCGTGTAGGAAAACCCATACAACAGTTCAACGGCAGCGGTATATTCCGCGCTCGTGTTCGGATCGCCTTTACCATCAACGGTGATAAACGTCATCTCCGGCACATTAATAATGGATGGCGTGGTTTTTGGTTGGTATAAGTCTTTTTCGGTTTTCTTATAATCAATCGGCATCGTTGCACCTCCTCTCTTTTTCAATCAGCGCCAGTGCAATCCTCAGGGCCTTTACCCGCCTGTCGTTTAGGGTCTGCTGGGCCAGAGCATCTCCGCGGGCAGCAGACCGCATAGTAATGAGGCTGTTCCCATGCCCAAAAGCCCCAGATGGATAACCGGGAACTTGCTTTTGATCGCGCTGAACTTTCTAAGGATGACGGCGCAGAGCATCATGCCGCCTGCATAGGCGAAATTGACCGCGCCTGCATGCCAGGCGTCGGCACGGAAATAGTCGCATAAAACACCATCCCGAGCAATGTGGCCGCCGTCACGATGAACAGCTTTCTGTCCTGACGGATCGGGGATCTTAACCGTTCAACCTCAACTCCTCAAAACCTTCTCCATTGGCTTGCCTTTTGCCAATTCGTCAACCAATTTGTCAAGCCAACGGATTTTCTGCATAAGCGGGTCATCGATTTTCTCTACGCGAACACCGCAGACTACTCCCGTGATTTTATCGGCGTTCGGGTTGATCTGCGGGGCTTTGCTAAAGAAGGTTTCGTAATCGACATTCTTCACAATTTGCGCTTGCAAACCAGAATCGTCATACCCCGTTAGCCAACAAATCACAGCATCAACCTCGAATTTGGTGCGCCCTTTGCGCTCCGCCTTTTTTACGAGTAGCGGGTAGACGCTGGAAAACGCCATCTTGTACACGCGCTCGTTTGTCATAAAGTATCACTCCGTTTCGCTTCCTGATTTACTCTCCACCGCACGATGTCGGTGATGAGTTCATAATCTATCGGCTTGCCAAGCAGTAGCTGAATCGCTCCCTTGGAAGTCTTATAACCCGCGAGCCGCTCCGCAAATTTGGATGTGACTTCGCCGCCGGGGTACAGCCCGATGTGCTTCTTGAACGCCGCAAAATGGACAAGGTTCTCACCCTGCCAGAACGTCGGCATCTGCCACGAGATTTTCTCTGTGGCTCCCGGCGCAGCTGCACGGATGGTTTCACGGATACTTTGCAACAAAGGTCGCACATCTTCCGGTTGTGCGGCGATGTATTCGTCAATGCTGTTCGGTTTCACGCAAAAGTGATCTTGTTCCGTGTTTTTGAACTCACGACCGCACTTCGGGCATTTCCACATTTCATCCACGCTCCTTGTTATTGTGTCACTGATTCCTACTTGATACGCA
This sequence comes from Desulfosporosinus sp., assembly GCA_035560775.1. Lineage (GTDB taxonomy): Bacteria > Bacillota > Desulfitobacteriia > Desulfitobacteriales > Desulfitobacteriaceae > Desulfosporosinus. Next base: position 10,078 of record DATMYU010000392.1, on the reverse strand, counting down.
CCCATCGGTGACTTATCAATAGCAAAGCGACAATTAATAATGCCAAAATGGTGAATACCGCGGCAAGTACATTGATAACCTTATTTGTCCTGCCTTTCAGAACCTTGGACAGCAAGGCATACATGCCAATCCCGATGATTCCTCCGAGCGTGTTACTAAGTACATCCGTGATGTCAGCTCTGCCGATTGCAAAAATAAATTGTATTATTTCAAAAACAGAAGTTAAGCCAACAATTGCAAGAACCCTTTTGCCAATAGGCCACTCAGCTTTTAGCATACAAATATAGATTCCCAAAGGGACGAAAGCGAGAATGTTAACTCTGATTTCGGCAAATCGAATAACGCCGTTATCACCGTAAGACCCTAGAAGCGGAATCAGATTGATGATTCGTCCTTCCTTTATTACCGGGATAGAAAATTGCAGTTTGAAGAGAATCAACCAAGTTAACGCCAGTAAATAAATTACGAATAGCACAAGAGTAAGCGTGTTTCGTTTTTCCGATTTCAAATTTTCCATATCACTGACGCTCCTTAATGACTACTTTTACGGTGTTGCCAGCTTGCTTGCCGATTTTCGCTCGTATATCCTTGCGGATTCCTATGATGTGGCAGACCGAGCCATCAGCGTTCTTGATGCCCATATTGACGACGCTCCCGTCATAAGGTTCACCGTCAAAAGTAGCGTGAACCTTAACCCGCCCCTTACCGAACTCCGCTTTCACATCGTAAGGAAATTCGATATATGCACCGTCTATATCGGGGGCCTTCTGAATGATTGCTTCAAATTCGTATCTCTTTTGATTCATATATCTCACCCGACCTTTCGCCGATACTAATATTTGACCTGTTCCCACTCACATGTCCAAATCCGAAAAACATCTATCCTATTGTATCGCGAACGCCCGACATTATTCTGTACACTCGCGAAAGGTACTTGAGCTTATGGACTTATTCCCATGAGCGAGCAAATCACTTTATCAATATCCGGGAAATTCTGGGAGTTTCACCAATAAAATAGAATTTTTTCTCACTTTCGGATATTTTAACATTTAAACTGGCATCACAGTCCAATACCTTTGTCATCTATAAAAATGACCAAAAAACCAGGGCAAAATTTGCACTTTTGGGCATCGATTTTTGCCCATTTTTTGCTCAAAAACCACAACATCTTGTGGTCAAGGTGCCTCAGTTGTCCCCTAAACCACATTTCGTCATCAGAATTATACTCTCAACGTGCCTTGAGGAGACAAAAAAGATGCCCGTTAAACCTGGTATCCCCTTGGCGCCAGAATATGTTCCCGAAAAAATCGCCAGTGGACATGGATTTTTTCAGGCTCCATTGTCTGCCTTTTGCAAATTTAGCGCCGCCTGTCTCCATCGTTTTCTTGGCAATACAGCAGCTTTTCTTTGCTTTACTATCCGAATAAAATTGTAAGCAATAAAACCTTCAAAAGTGAGCATAGCTTGAAGGCTTTATTCGATACAATTTTTTAAAATTATGAAGCATAAAATCGTATTCGATCCTTATCTGTGGGGATTCCGTTATACACTTTTCGCCATTCACCGTCTTTGAATGATTCATACTGCTCAAAAGCGCAAGGCAGTCCCCTTGCTGAAAGTATATCACTACTATCCATGAGCTGAAAATGCAAATGTGGAGAAAATGAATTGCCTGAATGCCCTACTTTACCTAAAACATCACCTTTTTTCACGCTTTGTCCAATCGAAACCCTAATTGAACCTTTTTGAAGATGGACTAATCCGGCATATACATCGTTACTACATTTCATAATGATATAGTTGCCGGCAACGGATTGTATATTGTCTTTTCTTGGGTTAAAGGCATACGCGCTCTTTAAAGCAACAAACAAATCCGAAAGTAAATGCGCTCTGGCTCTTTCCTTATAACCATCTTCGGCTTTAACAATTACCCCGTCGCAAGGCGCATATACATCTTGCCCCCAACAGTAACACTTATTTAGAGGAACGCCTATAAATAGATACCGCAGCCAGTGAACACGATAACTGGGCCAGCCTTTTCTTTTCCAATCCACTTGTAAAAAATCGTAAGCATATCGTGTCCCTAACTGATCTGTTCCGTGGCTTGGAATCTTTTTGCCCGGCGTATTGGGAGCCAACCATTCTCCCCTTAAAGGAAACTCAACTATTATAGGTTTATATATTTCTTTCATTTCACACCTCCGCAACATCTAATGATATCCTCAACTTTAACCTACGTTCATAAAGAATTCTCCCACCTCGTTAGGTGGGGGATGAATTTGTGATTTTATCTTGTCATATGCACTACCTGTGGTATAATTGTAATCAGTAGTAATTGTTGGAAGGTTGATTACGTGAGGGAACTAGACAGTAATAACCATTCGGTGTTCGGGCTGTACTACCATCTAGTCTTTGTTGTGAAATACCGTAGGAAGGTCATAAACGATGATATAAGCAATAGGCTCAAAGAGATATTCGAGTATATCCAACCTAACTACAATATGAAACTAATTGAGTGGAATCACGATATAGATCATGTACATGTGTTGTTCAAGGCTCAACCGAATACCGAAATATCCAAATTCATCAATGCATACAAGAGTGCTTCATCACGACTTATCAAAAAGGAATTTCCCCAAATTAGAAAAAAGTTGTGGAAAGAATTCTTCTGGTCGAGAAGTTACTGCCTAGTAACAACTGGTGGAGTTCCAATCGAAGTAATTAAGAGATATATTGAAAATCAAGGAGGTGAAAAGGTATGAACAAGGCTTATAATTTCAGATTGATGCCAACAAAAGAACAAGAAATATTGTTTGCCAAAACATTCGGTTGTGTAAGGTTTATCTACAACAAAATGTTAGGGGAACGAATTGAGATATATGAGCAATTCAAAGACAATGCAGTAGTGTTAAAGAAGCATAAATCACCAACCCCTGCCAAGTATAAATCTGAGTATGTCTGGCTCAAGGAAGTTGACTCCTTAGCTTTAGCAAATGCTCAGATGAACTTACAAACTGCCTACAATAACTTCTTCAGAGATACTAAGATCGGATTTCCAAAGTTCAAAGCTAAACACAGAGACAAGGATTCCTACACAACGAACAACGTCAACAACAATATTCGGATTGAAGATAAAAAGATCAAACTTCCAAAGCTAGGATTTGTCAAAATGAAGCAACATAGGGAAATACCTAGCAATCAAATTATCAAGTCTTGCACCATATCTAAATCACCTTCTGGTAAATATTTCGTGAGTATCTTGGTTGAATACTTTCAAAAGGTTCAACCAATCTCTCCGACAAGGGAAAATGTTTTAGGATTAGATTTTTCTATGAAAAACCTCTATGCCGATAGCCAAGGTGTAGAAGCAGATTATCCAAGATTCTATCGCAAAGCATTGGAGAAACTTGCAAGAGAGCAACGTAAGTTAGCCAAGTGTACTAAAGGAAGCAACAACAGACGTAAGCAAAAGCTCAAGGTTGCTAAGGTCCATGAGAAAGTTGCTAATTGCAGAAAAGATTTCCTCCATAAGAGGTCAAGAGAGTTAGTGGATAGCTATGATGTAATAGTGATCGAAGACTTGAATATGAAAGCAATGAGTCAATGTCTGAACTTTGGCAAATCCGTAGCTGATAATGCTTGGGGGATGTTCACGACATTCCTAAAATACAAGCTAGAGAATGAAGGGAAACTGTTAGTAAGAGTAGACAAATGGTTTCCTTCATCCAAGACCTGTCATTACTGCGGTGAGATTAACAAGGGATTGGAACTATCTGATAGAGAGTGGACTTGTGAATTCTGTGGATGCACGATTGATCGAGATTATAATGCTTCTAAGAATATAAGGGACGAAGGATTGAGACTACTTGCATTGACTGCATAAGTTGTCAACCTAAAGAACCGTAGGAATTACGGGGTTAGCCTGTTGATACTCCTAGCAATGGCTAGGTTGAGCAGGAAGCGCCCACCTCTTAGGTGATGTGTGATTCACCATTAGGATTGTGATATCTTGTACGTCCAATTGTATTTCTGCCATACTCAATAGCTTCCCAAGGACACCAGTGAATATAAGCAAGGCATTGTTTGCATGTATGCTGCCAACATGGACGCTGATTTTCAATTTTAATATTATTCACAGGGCATACTTTAGTACACAAACCGCAACCTACACACTTTCGGTAGCTGTAAATTCTTCATCCAATTTATGCGCGTTTTTATAAAAGAAACGGTGATTGATTATTTCGCTCCATAATTTTGCTTTTAGTGACCTCCATATAACGGACCCATCCCGCTACCCTTTTCTCTAAATTGTCACGCAGTTTGTCGTAATGTGGCTGGGAAGCCATAAGATGAAGCATAGGGGCTTCGCTTACGATCAGCTCTGCCTCTATGTTTTCGGCCACATGATGCTTAATCGTTTTCCAATTGTCAATAAGTTCTGAGTCTGAGTGGAAACGATCCCAAATATGAAGTTCGTCACAGCCCGAATTGCAGTTATAAGAAACAACCGAAGTCCTTGTCAGGGGCGGTTATTTCTTCTTTATGATCATAACAACGAGTGTAGCAAAGGCAATCATTCGATACATCGCCTCAACCATTGAGATCATCTTGCCACCCCCCTTTCTAAAAGGGTGTGGCTAACCGTCCCTCGACAACCTGTTACAACGATTATAGCATAATCTTCCAGACAAAAAGATGAAACTTTTCTCTGACTATTCATAGGGTTCAGGCCACCTCATAAAACGAGGCGGCCTGATTTGTTCTTCAGCCAAACATTAAACTTGAAGGACTCTGTTCCTCACAGCGATGCATAGAGTTGCCACGAAAAAAGAGAATGTGATCAATAAGGAAATTGAGCCAATACCTGGAACATCAAAACTTCCATACTGAAAAGTGAGCCCTATTTAAAACAGCAAGAATGGTTATGGCTATTTTTTCTCAAAGTAAAGCTCCGGCAAAACAATTCTAACCTCCCGCTCTGTGTTTTCTTTCTGCCAGTAGACAATGAATCTTATTTTAGCTGTTTTCGGTACATAACTTTTATGCCTCAGCGACTCTATTTGTTTTAAAAATTGTTTGGAGAATCTGACAACTGCTTGTCCCTTGGAATTATGGCAACCATTCTCGTCAAAACCAAGGAACTCCCCACTATTCAGCTCCTTAATCAAATGCGGATAGTATAAGAAAAAATCCAACTGTACATCCCGATGGGTTAATTGCATAACCAATTCTTGAGGTGGTAGATAGGTTTGGGAATCAAGAACCACTTGCATCCCCTCGGCTTTAATGGAATCCAAATAGGTCCCGTTATCGTAAAGGGTAAGATTGTGTTTTGCCCTAGTCATCCCAACATATAGCTGGCGTTTCCCCTCGTTCGTTCCAGGGTTGAATTGGTCCAGCATCAGAAAGACATTGTCAAACTCTCGACCTTTAGCCTTGTGAATGGTTGACACAAAGATCGTTTCCATAGTTTCGCCAATGAAATCTTCCAGCACAGATTCGCGGATAAAGATTTCCAGGTCAGACTTATACTTATACTTTGGATTTGCCGCCTCAAACTCTTGGATAAGATTAAGACAACTCTCTAAATTCAAGCTACTGCCAAACCGCTCTGCCAGTTGACCTTTGGCATTGTCCCAAAGATCATCCTGGATAATATAGACATCCTCAGCCAAATTGAGGCGGCTCAGAAAATACCGGATTTCCAAAAGGTTATATAGATTAAACCCTTCATTGGACTGGATCAGCTTGGCCTGCCTACCGTTCTTGATGAGCAGTCCTGCAATCTGTAAAGCCTCTTCATTCCTCTTCGTCAAAACACAGGTGCTTCCGGCAAGCCCTTCGACGAGTATGTCCTTGACTAACGGAGTAATCAAATGACGGCTTCGATAGCGGACCCGCTTAAGCTTGCCATTGTCACTCTGGACAGCCATAATGGGTGTGTGCTTTAAGCGGTTCGGAATGCGCATTAAAAACTGGTTGGTAAAATCGACGAGGTTGCGCTTGCTCCTGTAGTTTTCAACCAGTTCAACCATCACGGCATCTGGTTCCGTAATCAGGTTCTCCATATATTTGGAACTTGCGCCCCTGAATTCAAAAATATTCTGGTCATCATCCCCAACGGCAATGATCCGCATTCCCTCGTTCTGTTCCATCAAAGCCTTGACCAAGGCAAATTCATGGGCATCCATGTCCTGGGCTTCATCAATGACCAAGACCGTTTTCGTAATCCTGCCCGGTTCAACTTGTCCGTTCTTGATCCGCTTAATCGTTTCCAGAATGATATCAGCTGACTTTTCCAGGGATCCAACTCTGCCCAATAAGTCAAAGCAGTAGGAATGAAAGGTTTTGATCTCGATGTAGTGGGCGGGATTGCCGATCAGCTTTAACAAACGCTTCTTGAATTCCGTAGCAGCCGCTCTTGAAAATGTCACCATCAGCAATTGCTCATGCTTGACATCTTCCATTAACAACAGAGACGCCAACTTATGCACCAGAATCCGCGTCTTACCGCTTCCCGGTCCGGCGGCGACGACAATGGTTTTCGATTCCTTATCATTAATGATCTTTAGTTGTGTCGGTGATAATTCGCCAAACAGCTGTTTGAACTTTGAGGGTGTAATGTTTCGTTTGATTTCGTCCTGACGGCTGCCCGGAAAATATTTATGCAGAAAGGATAGGTAATTCAACTTAAAATAGTCATCAACAAATTGCAGGGCCTCTTGATAATTCCGGATCATTTTCCGGGCATATTCGCCAACAATATGGATTTGCTGGACTTTATTCTGGTAATACTGTTCCAGTCTCTGGTAATCCTCTACTTTGTAACGCTTTTTGTTGTCCTTCTCCAGACGTTCAATCGTCAGCGCATTGTAAACCACCATAAAGCCGCCCTCGATCTTCAAGGCTTCGATTCTGGAAAGATGGAAAAGTGCATCCTCGATCTCTTCCGTGGTCGCGCTAGTCTGAAAGAGGGTGGATCTCTGGGCATATTTATCTTTCAATTCCAAAACAGAAAAAGCAACCGGCACTTCCTCCTGACTGCTTTCCTCCGTACCTGAGTCTGCTTTGCTTAGATCATAAAGTTCAGCCAAAATAAATTGGGCGATATCATTCCGTTTTTCCAGCTTTGCTGTCAAGGTTTCTGAATCAAAAAGCGTAAGAACAGCAAGATGGTTTTTAGAATGGGGTGTCGTCTGTCGTTTGATCCAGTTTTTGATCGCCCAAAGATTTAGAATGGTTTTGAGCTTATTGGGCGAGACATCTTCACAGGCCGACGCTTCAGCCTGCTCATTCAGCTCCTTGAGGTGAATGATTTTTTCCTCATCACCGATTATGGTGAGTAGAAATTTTTCGATTTGCCCATAGGTCTTCAGGATACTCAGGGAATTTTTCTTGCTATCCTTTTTCTTAATGAAGGCATTCAGGTCTTTGGAATCAGCTAATATCTTTTCATCCCGCAACAGACTGACAATCTGGATGACTTCCTCTTTCACAATACCCAAATGATCGGAGATGTAATCGATCCTTGCTTCCGCGACTTCATCACCGGAGCGTCCTTTGCTTTTGCTGGAGATCAGTTTCTTAATGATCCGTATGGCCTGTTCCTTTTGCTTATCACTAAAACGACTGGCGCTGTAAATCTTCTGAACGGCCTCTTCTGCATTTTTGGCCAAAATACTGTTCGCGTAGAGTCTCGGGCTATTCTGACCTCTTTTCAGATAGCCTGCGTTTTCCAAGGCAGCAATCGCCGTGGTCACTCTGGTACCAATGTCCATGATACTATCATCCCAACCGGCCTTACGGGCAATCTCTAAGGTGGATTGGGATGCCTTGGCCCATGATCTGGTGATATCTTTAACAGCCTTCCAGATCTGTTGGATTTCCTGGATGCTCAGCTTGGTCTGATTCAACATCTCAAAATGCTTACTCAGGTCATCGTCATTAAACAGCACAAAACAGGCGGCCGAAATAGTTTCGTCCCGTCCTGCTCTTCCTGCTTCCTGAATGTAATTTTCCAGGGAATCGGAGATGTCGTAATGAATTACCAGACCAACATCTTTCTTATCCACCCCCATGCCAAAAGCAGAGGTGGCTACCATGATCTGAATCTCTCCTCGCATAAAGAGATCCTGATTTTCGGTTTTCTCCTGCTTATCCATCTGACCATGGTAGGCTCTGGCCTGATAACCGTCTTGGCTTAATCTTTGCGCCAATACTTCTGCTTTACGGGTACGTGAGACATAAATGATCGTCGGACAATTCTTTGCTTCGATCATATTCCTAAGGGTGTTGTACTTTTCCTCCTCATCATGCTTTTCGAACACCTCATAATGAAGATTGGTTCTAGAGGCATTGGAGCTAAAGACTTCCAATTCTAAAGATAACTTCTCCTTGAAATAAGCCCGGATATCTTCTATCACCTTCTGCTTGGCTGTCGCTGTAAAACAAGAAACAGGAATCCCTTCTGGAAGACTTTTCTTATCCTGAAAACTTTTGATAAAGTCCCCAATATATAAATAGTCCACCCGAAAATCTTGACCCCAGGATGAAAAACAGTGAGCTTCATCGATCACGAAACGCACCACATTTCTCCCTAAAAGCAAACGTTCAATAGTCTTAGAACGCAAGGATTCCGGCGAGATATAAAGAATAGAGGCCGAACCATTCTCTACTCTTTCCAAGGCTTTGGCTCTTTCTATTGGGTCCAGCAAACCATTAATCGTCACACCATCTGTGATATTCAATTTTTCCAGGTTATCCACTTGGTCTTTCATCAAGGACTGCAAAGGGGAGATGACCACTGTCAGCCCCTTGGTATTGATCCCGCTCATTAAGGCCGGCACTTGAAAGGTAATAGACTTCCCGCCACCGGTGGGAAAAATGGCCAAAAGAGATTTGTTGTCCACGGCGGCTTGGACGGCGTTCTCCTGTAAAGGTTCCCCTGCATAGGTTCGGTAATCATCAAAGCCGAAGAAACGTTTCAGCCCTTGATGAACGTCAAGCGCCTGATCGCAATACCCACAGCCTGTCAGGCACGGGCTGCTTCTTAGTAAAAACATGATCCGTTCTACTGCCGGATAGTTCTTCAAAACCCAGGGCGGGGTAATGGAATACCGGTTATCGGCATTGATCAACGCCAGGCAGTAGGCCAGTTCGATGGGATAGTCTACGATTATCTTGGCCAGATCACTGTCTGCACAGATTTGGGAATGAAACTTTTCACGAATCACTTTTTCGAGATTGATATTATCTGCTTGATAGCCAAGGAAATGAAAGAAGGAGAAAAACTCCTTTTGGTCTCTCAAAAGCTGATAATAGATTTGTCTTAAACCGGCATCTGTCTGCTGAAAAGCTGCAATCTCATCAAAGAAAAGGTCTTTGGCTTTGATGGAATCATTCAGCGGATTGTTGGTATCTTCTGTTTGCAGCTTATCGTCCTTAAGCAGCTTATGATAAGGTTTGGCTGGAAAAAGAAGTGGCGAAAGAAACAAGGTATCAATGATATTGGCATCCTCAAGGCCAGCATCATTGAGGGCCTTGCGAATGTATTTCAAATCATGATTGAAGATATTGTGACCGCAAACATATTCCGACCCATAGAGAAACTTGGCGAAGTCAACCATCGAATTGGAGTGAAATGAACTGCCAACGCCCTTGATACCGCCGATATCAAGTATCTTTCCACTTTTCGGTTCAATTTCGGTATCGATAAAGACGATGGGTTTCAGGTTCGTTTCCCTCCTTATAAAGACTTGGTGTAGCGAATGATGAAGAGTTTAAGCTGATAAATGCTGTAATCAAAATTTACATTCCCAATTTGGGCTAAGAATCCCAAGGGAAAGGTGCATTAGAAGCAGATAATTAGCATAACGGGTATTAGCCTTATCTGCAGTGATCACCTTTCCCCGGTAACCTGGCTAATTGAAAATATAAGTTATTTCGGTTGACAAATATAGATTTGTCGATGTTAACAAACACGACATGACTTCGAAAAACTATTTGGGTAATCTTCTCTTTTTATTTACATTTATAAATTTTTTCTCAAACTTTTCTACTAACTTTCCCAGTATATAAT
>DATMYU010000391.1:0-9774 GCA_035560775.1 Desulfosporosinus sp. | reverse complement strand
TCTATGGGCTTTCTGCGAAGAATATTTTCTAAAGATCATACCGTTGAAAAGAAAGAGACTGTCCCCGAGTTAAGTAACATCGTTTCCGATAATTATATAGAAGCTACTTCACAAAACGTTTCGGAAACTATTATTTTTGATCCAACTCCTGTTAATCTTACGAATAGATTATTCCACAAGCAAAAAAATACGCTTTTGGAGGGGCCGGAGACTCTTTATGAAAATGAAGCTTGGGCACCTGTTAGTGAATATGTTGGGCTCTTTCGTAAACACAGAGTCAATATTGAGGAACAATCCACCTCTTCTTCTGATTCCTAATAACAGATAGGGACTGTGTCTAATTTGGAGCACGGTCTCTATCAGACATAGATTAACAGCAATACTTCTGATTATTAGCTAATGCTATAAAGAAAGGGGCGAATGGCATTGAATTATGGGTACACCACTGCCTATACACCTGTATTACGAACTCCTCTACTCTTCCATCAGAATACTGCGCGCTCTACTCCCACATATTATCCAATTCAACAAACTGCCGCTCAACCTGCGAGCAGCTTATATATCCCCCTACCTTCACACCATACTCTTCAATCTCAATCCATGATTCAATCCCAATTGCTCTACCCGGCACAATTTTATCCTAATTATCCTGCTTCACCCAGATCTGCAGTTCTATCTCCGATCCCCTTCTCTTCTTATTCTGTTCCTAGCTATTCTTATACAGCGACGGTTTCCTCTAAAGGATTATCCATCATTCTGATCTCAACCCTTATCTTAGTTGCTCTTGATCTTGTGATTGTTCGCCCACAAAAACGGTAATATAATAAAGAAAACTTGGCTGGCGACTGCCCAGTTGCACTTATACCACCCGAATTATGCCACCCAAAACTTATACTTTCTGCCTTGGAATAAGCATTATTTCATTCATCAGTGCTGCCGCTTAAGCGGCATGAGGGTCTGTATAGGTATAAAAAGGACCCGCAGGCGTTTTAAACAACACCCACGGGCCATTTTTCATTATTACCGACTTGCCATTTGTAAATACTTCAACCGTGTCGGCAGGATATCATTGCGCAACAAATCCGAATGGGTTTCTCGTTTTACAATCACATCCGCATGACCACTATTTACAAGAACTACGGCAGGCCGTGTCAGTCGATTATAATTTGATGACATGGAATAGTTATAAGCACCCGTACAGGAAACCGCAAGGATGTCCCCGGATTTGGCAATGGGTAAATCAATATCCCAAATCAACATATCTCCTGATTCACAACACTTTCCGGTAACGGACACCGCCTCGGCTGTTTCTTCATTTGCACGATTGGCAAGAACCGCCTCATAGCGCGCTTGATAAAGTGCAGGCCGTGGATTATCTGCCATGCCGCCATCAACCGCAACATATTTTCGAACTCCAGGAATATCTTTAATAGAACCAACAGTATAAATTGTGGTCCCTGCTGTTCCTACGATCGAACGGCCTGGTTCAACAATTATTTTAGGACGTGGAAAATTCTGTTTTAGACAAGCCTCCTCCAAAGCGTCCTGTACTGTTTTAGCGTACTCTGAAATCTGGGCGGGATCATCTCCTGATACATAATAAATTCCAAATCCTCCACCAAGATTCAATTCCTGCAAAAGGCAACCGGTGCGTTTAAGAACATCTGCCATATAATTAATCATTATCTGAACTTCATGTTTGAAGGATTCTAATTCAAAGATTTGCGAACCAATATGGGCATGAATTCCTTTTACCGTCAGGTTTGAATAGGCTAATGCTAAATCAATCGCCCGATCTGCAGTACCATTGGGTAATGTGAAGCCAAATTTAGAATCAATCTGACCGGTCTGAATATACTCATGGGTATGCGCTTCTATCCCCGGTGTCACACGAAGGAGAACGTCTACCGATCGATTTAATTCTTTAGCCAAATCATTTAATATGCTCATTTCATAAAAATTGTCGACGACAATTCGCCCAACCCCTGCTTTAATTGCCATTGTTAATTCCTCTGGAGATTTATTATTGCCGTGAAAGTAAATTCGTTCAGCTGAGAAATTTGCCTGAAGGGCTGTATAAAGTTCTCCCCCCGAGACAACATCTAACCCCAAGCCTTCTTCATCAATAATCCGACACATGGCCAACGTTGAAAAGGCTTTGGAAGCATAAATAACCTCCGTATTTTCCAAGCCTTTGACAAACGAACTGTGATACTGTCGGCAAATATCTCGAATATTAGCTTCATCCATGATATATAAAGGTGTCCCAAATTGTTTGGCTAAGTCCACCGTGTCACATCCACCAATTTCTAGATGTCCCTGCTGATTAACTGCTTGTGTTCCGTGCAGCCTCATTCAACTACCTCCCTTTTCCCTCTAAGCTTATATTTTGTATAGAAACTAAAAACGGCAACAGAAGGAGGTCCTCTGTTACCGTACAACATACACGGAACAATGACCCTCTTCTCCTGTTGTGTGTAGCTCTCCACACGATGTCTTTGTCCCTCTCATCGCGTGACAGTCCTGCAGTTCTTCACTACAGTCCCAGCACCAAAAATTACAAAATTTTTGAGCTTCGGCGAAATTCCCTTTCCCATGAATTCATCAGTTTTCGCAACTTTCTCCACAGTACTCTTGTCATTCGCACCTCTACCACACCTCCAAAGAGATGAGGCATTATGAAATTCTATTAATGTTACCAGTCTTTATATCGGGTGTCAATATATTTCAAGTATGCGTTACACATCCTTTAATAGGATATTCCAATCTTGACCAATTGACAAGGTTTACATGTCCAATCAATAAATATAGAAAGCACACAGTTATTTTAAAGCTGTGCGCTTCTTTCAATTTTATTCGAACTGTGAATCACGACTTTAAGCGCCTCGCGGTTCCCCCTTTTGTTCCGTTAGACCGCTACCACTAGTGACACCAATCGTTTGCGACCACTTTCCGCATCGATCTCCCCATCTAGCTAAGCTTATGCCATCTTGTGTGATTTCCACAACCTCACAGCGGTTGGCACACTTAGAGCATTCGAAGCTTTTTGCTTGGAATTGAGTCTCGCCTAAGTGTAACCCTCGAAATTGGGTCCGTGTTTCTGCTCGCACTTTCACTTTCTCCTGTGCTAAGTACGCTGCCCCTAAGGCACCCATAACGCCATAATGTTCCGGCACTACCACAGGTTGGCCTAACTCATCTTCAAACGCTTTGCGTATTCCTGGGTTTGCGGCTACACCCCCTTGAAAGAAAATCGGCCCCCGGATGTCTTTATTTTTACCGACGTTATTTAAATAGTTCCGTACCATCGCCTGGCATAGTCCTGCTAAAATATCTGGGAGTGAATGGCCTAACTGCTGTTTGTGAATCATATCTGATTCCGCAAAGACCGAACACCGCCCAGCAATCTGTACAGGATGGGTTGCTTGAAGTGCCAGCGGACCAAAATTTTCAATTGAAATTCCCAGCCGCGCAGCCTGCTGATCTAGAAACGAACCCGTTCCAGCTGCACATACAGTATTCATGGCAAAATCAGAAACTACCCCCTCCCGGAGAAGGATGATCTTCGAATCCTGCCCTCCGATTTCAAGGATAGTTTGCACCTCAGGATTAACCCTTGACGCAGCTACAGCATGAGCAGTAATCTCGTTTTTTACGACATCGGCTCCTAATAAGGTCGCAGCAAGCTGGCGCGCGCTTCCCGTGGTCCCGACCCCAATAATTTCGGCCGAGTTGCTCATTTTAGTTCTTAATAGCTTAATTCCCTCTTGAATCGTTTGCATGGGCCGCCCTTGTGTTCTCAAGTATAGTGCCTCTTCCAGCGTATTGTCTGATCGTAGCAAGACTATATTCGTACTGACTGACCCAACGTCAACCCCCAGAAAGTATTTATCTTCCGCCAACACTTAACACTTCCCCTCCTGTTTGACCAATTACTCGTTGAAGGCTTGCCCTTTCCAGCAGATCCACAAACGCTTCTAAACGCGTTTGTACTCCGGCCTGACCGGAATGTTCATCGACAATAAGTGTCATGATCGGCACCTTATACGCTTCTTGAACTTGAGGTAAGACACTTGCCGCTACAATCTCGGGCATACAAGTTAATGGGAAAATCTGAATAATCCCATCAAACCCTTCCCGCGCAAATTTCACGGCAGCTCCTACTGTCTCCTGACCATGCCCTCCAACAAAGTGAGGCAAATACGGTTTAGCCTGACGATGATATGATCGGATAGAGCGATAGCCAGGAACCAGACCCTGAAATACATGATTTCCAGTCCACCCCGAAAGATAGATGGAACGATCTACTTCCACCCCTAAACGTCCAAGGTATTGTTCTACATCTCCAGAGGTATAGGTATCAAGAATCGTGTAAATTTCGCCGATAATCCCAATGCGCAGCGGTTCTTTCAACCCTTCAGAAGTTCTATTCACGTCCCGTAGGCGTTCACGAATGTTCTCTTGCACCCAGCGAACCGTCTCCTGCAGCCTCTTATCCGACATCGCCAGCGCAAGGCGACTTTTAGCATCTTCATATAGCTTCTCCGTTTCCATCTGCTGGGGTAGTCTCGGTCGAGCTGCATGGATTAAATCTTCGACTCGGTCCAAGGCTACACTTTTTCGATAGGCGAAACGCATGGCCTTTAGTATCTGGGGCCAGGAATTCTGCGCACCAGCTAAATAACGGATGCGTTTGAACAAACCAAGCATACTTCCATCGGGCGGTTCAAGAATGACTACTTCATAATCATACCCAGCATCCCGAAGAATCTGGCGTTCCATCTCGCCGTATAAACCAAAACGGCAGGGACCAATCCCGCCGGTAATCACTATCGTATCTGCCCCTTGATCCGCCGCTTCAACATAATTGCCAAGATTTAATTTTAAAGGAAGACACGCGGATTCCGGTGACAACCTTGCTCCTAGATTTAAGGTTCGTTTACTGTTGGTTGGCGGGACCACCACATCAACATTAAGGGATTCAAAGAGTGTTTGAATCACGATCCAGGCGTTCCCCATATGTGGAAACGTTACCTTCATGGATCTTCCTCCTTTCGACCATATCTAAAAAGGCCTCAAGCCGCGTGACAAGGCCTACCTCACCACTATGTTCGTCCAAGGTAACCACCATATATGGTTTATGTTGTTCTCGAGCACTACGTGCCATCATTTCTTGAACCATGGAGTCTATCCCACATCCAAAGCAGGATAGATAGATAACCCCATCAACCTGTCGATCTTTGACAAACTTATTTCCAGAACCAAAGATTTGCTTAGCATGACTCCAAAACAATTTTTTACGCAATCCTTGCAAATGGTCATTGACATCTTCTTGATTGACATGTTGGCTTAATTCCACCTCCGCTTTTTCGCGAAGTCGCCGAAGAATGTCCAGATTTGCATAGGATTCTAAGGTTAGGTAAGAATGCCCGACTAAAGAAATCCTCAGACGTTCAGTGTCCTTACCCATTGCGG
Source organism: Desulfosporosinus sp. (assembly GCA_035560775.1). Taxonomy (GTDB): domain Bacteria; phylum Bacillota; class Desulfitobacteriia; order Desulfitobacteriales; family Desulfitobacteriaceae; genus Desulfosporosinus. The sequence goes on along the minus strand of DATMYU010000391.1, from coordinate 4,299 downwards.
TGATTGACGGGATTGAACTGGATTTAGGCACACTTTGAGACATCGTTAAACCCTTAGTTGCCCGTTCAATCTGACGAAGGCTGTCCTCAAAATTCCACCCTGCACCCTTCGAATCTTGATAGCGTTTTTGCCACTCTTGAGCTTCGCTAAAGGCTTTGCGAATTTCTGACCTGTTCTTGCCAAGCCGAGTGCCAAATTCCTGTAAGTCCTTTAGGACCTGGCGTTTACCTTTTCGCCAATTGAGCACGACAGTGAGGACTGGCATTCCAGGGGGAACGGCCGGAAGTAGGCTTTCCGGAATTCCTAAGAATTTCGGACAGCTGTAAGTACCCTCCTCAACACTAACCATGCGGGGCAAGAAAATAGCATCGACATCATTTAAGGCCTGTATATGGCCTGCCATAAGCTTAAGAGGCAAACAGGTTTCATCACTGGCTTTCTTTAAACCCTGTTCCATAATTTGTCGATGCGTTGGTGGGGAGGTTACCACCTCAATACCCAGTCGATGAAAAAAACCGGCCCAAAAAGGAAAATAGTCGAAATAATAAAGAGCACGAGGAAACCCTATTTTCACGATGCTGGCATCCTTTCACGGTCTATTTATCGCTGCCCTCCGGCTGACGACTTCGATCTTGTGGTTTTAGAATACTCGGACGCGAATTTTTAATAGGAACAGGAGAACGCACTATAATTGTCCCCAGTGCTTTGATATCTAAGGGCAGAAGTGGCCAGAGATAAGGAACACCGAAGGATTTTGTCCGCCATAAGAGAAAGAACACCATAGCCGCTCCAATCCCGAAGCCTAGGAAGTTAAAGAGACCGGTCATGATGATGAGAAATAATCGGGATAATCGATTCGCCAAACCCAACTCATAGCTGGGCGTCGCGAACGTTCCCACTGCAACAATAGCGATATACATAACGACCTCTGGAGAGAACAGTCCCACTTTGACCGCGATATCTCCAAGCATAAAGGCGGCGATCAAGCCCAAAGCCGACCCCAAAGGGCCGGGGGTATGAATTGTAGCCATTCGCAGAAGATCCACCCCGAACTCAGCCGCCAAGACTTGGAGGAGTAAGGGGATTTTCGTCGGTTTGATAACACCGATGAACTGGAGCCAGTCGGGTAGCAATTGCGGATTCAAAGCTGCACCCAACCAGAGCGGAAGCAGAAAAAGTGCGGCAAAAATTCCAGCAAATCGCACCCAACGAAGGTAAGCCCCCACAATCGGTTCCTGACGATATTCTTCCGCATGCTGAACATGACTCCAGAACGTCACCGGTGCGATCATAACCGAGGGAGACGTATCGACAATGATAATGACATGTCCTTCTAGTAAATGAATAGCCGCCACATCCGGACGCTCAGTATAACGCACACGAGGATATGGATTCCAGAATTTACTTCCCAGGATAAACTCCTCGACACTTTTTTCTGCCATGGGAATTCCATCAATTTTAATTGCCTGAACATCTTTGTGAATCTTCGTTACCATATCTAAGTTGGTAATATCTTCGATGTAAACAATACACACATCAGTTTTGGATCGTCCTCCCACTTGAACCAACTTCATGCGCAGTTTTGGATCACGTAAGCGCCGGCGTATCAAGGCTGTGTTCACGACGAGTGTCTCCGTGAATCCATCTCGGGATCCTCGGGTTACGCGTTCGATATCTGGTTCCGAAGGCTGCCGAGCAGGATACGTCCTAGCATCGACAATGATTGCTTTATCTTGTCCCTCGACAAAGATTGCCATAGGGCCTGACAAAACAAAATAGAATACCTTGTCCATCGTTTGGACTTCCGAAACCTGTAAATTGACAATACGTCCTTTAACTAATTTATCCAAAGCATTAACAATTAAGTCGGAGCGTTCTAAATCAATCAATGCATCCAAAATAAAGGCGGCTATATTCGTGTCAACCATTCCATTAACAGAATAAATCGCTACTTTCTTACCACCGATGGACATCTCTCGCAGGACGATGTCAAAACTATCTGGAACCCCTAATTCCCGATTAAGGTAGTCCAAATTAGCTTGATAGTTCTTGCTAACCGGAACATTTTTCTCACTTGAATTATCATCCATGCAACGCAACTCCCTTTGTCGAGGTTCGTGGTTCGTAGTTCGAACCACGAACCTCAACTTTCCTTACCCTTTAGGACGAAACGCAACAGCCATCACATAACCAAAAAACACCGCAGCTGCAATCCCCACCGCTGTTGCCTCAACTCCTCCTGAGAAAGCTCCTATCAATCCCCGCTTTCCGACCGCATCAATAGCGCCCTTAGCTAGACTATTCCCAAAGCCCGAGAGGGGAATCGTTGCCCCAGCCCCTCCTATTTTTATCAGAGGCTCGTACAAACCCAACGCCCCAAGAATTGCTCCCCCTACCACAAAAGTGACAAGTACATGGGCTGGGCTAAATGACGGCTTAGTCAAATCCATAAGAATCTGTCCTATAACACAAATAATTCCTCCAACTATGAAGGCCGGAATAATCATATCAAACATACTTACGCTCCTTTCAAGCCTCAATAACAACCGCATGCCCAATGCCGGGAATGGATTCTCCTTGAAGTGAGGATGTCGAGCTATGTAATGCACCGCTACCAACTAGTAAGACACGCTTTAACTCTCCTACTTTAATCCTTTTCATAATTTCCCCTGCGAAAACTATAGAAGAACAGCCACACCCACTAGCTCCAGCATGGACATCTTGGCTGGCATCAAAAATCATAACCCCGCAATCCGTGAAGCTCGTTCCCATATCAATACCACTTTGCTTTAGGACTTCAGCAGCTAGTGCTAATCCAACCACTCCCAGATCCCCTGAGATAATCAAGTCATAATCTGAGGCCTGGCGCTCTAAATCGTTAAAATGATTTAGGATCGTATCTGCTACCGCTGGGGCCATGGCTGCACCCATATTATTGATATCGGTTTCGGCATAATCGACGACTCTGCCAATCGTCGCTGCGGTAATTCTCGGGCCTGTCCCACTCTGCCCAAGAACAAGACTTCCTGCTCCGGTCACCGTCCACTGTGCACTCATTGCCCTTTGCGTACCCTGTTCCGTCGGCGCACGGAATTGTCGCTCCGCCGTATCGTGGTGACTGGATACACCAGCAAGAACATGCCGAGCAAATCCTCCATCAATCAACATACTTCCCACAGCCATGCTCAAGGCCATCGTAGAACAGGCACCATATAGCCCGATAAAAGGCAAGCCCATTTGGCGCGCTGAAAAATTTGAAGAGATAATTTGGTTAAGCAAATCTCCCGCTAAAATAAAGTCAATCTTGTCCTGCTGGACCTGCGCATCTTTAACGGCTCCCTGCATCGCCTCTAGAAGCATTTTGCTCTCAGCGACTTCCCAAGACTTTTCGCCGTGTAGTCCGTCTTGCCAAATATGATTAAATGTCTGACCAAGAGGACCTTGCCCCTCCTTAGGTCCCACAACAGAATAAGATGATAAAATGACTGGGGGGTTGGCAAACACTACGGTCTGGTTTCCCATTCGCTTTAAATCCATGCCTTTACTCAGCCCCTTTCATAAGTTGAGTTAGTCTCGCTATGATAAGTTTCGCCTGAGTCTAATGTAATAGATAATAAACGATACCCACCATAATCGATGCGGTAATACCGTATACCAGCACAGGACCCGCAACCGTAAACAACTTTGCTCCGACGCCCAGTATATAGCCTTCCCGCTTGAATTCCATGGCAGGTGCAACAATGGAATTGGCGAAGCCTGTGATCGGGACGATGGAACCAGCTCCTGCAAATTTACCGATTTCATCATAAATCCCTACGCCTGTTAACAAAGCTCCTAAAAAGATCATCGTCGCGCTTGCCGCAGTCGATGCTTCAATGCTGGTCAATCCACCAGCGACAAAGAGATTAACGATCAGCTGACCGATCACACAAATTATTCCACCTACGATAAAAGCCCTGACCATATTTTTAAGAATGGTTGGCTTAGGCGTATATTTTTGTGATAACGTTTTATAGTTTTCGGGAGTCACTGCGATCGTCGGCTCACGTAAAGTTTGGTTAGCCACCCTAATTCCTCCTTTTGAAGTGACAGATAATTTGTATTATTATCCGAATGGCCTAAATTATACTAGTCAGAAAGAATAACTGACTATACCAGTCAGAAATGATAACTTTCTGGAAGCATAAGTGCAACTTAAGGCGACCGCCAGCGGTCCCTTTTCGCCGTCCTTGGCTGCAGGGCACTCGGCCATCCTTGGCCAGCGCCTGAAGGCTTGGCGCTAGCCAAGTTTTCTTTATT
>DATMYU010000390.1:0-2906 GCA_035560775.1 Desulfosporosinus sp. | reverse complement strand
AAACAAATAGGGGTGTGCCTATTGGCGACAATTAGAGATGTTGCTCGTTTAGCAGGAGTGTCTGTAGCTACAGTCTCCCGAGTGATTAACCAAAAGGGCTCTGTGAATCCCGAGACCGCAGGACAAGTATTGAAAGCAGTTGAGCAGCTTCAATACGAACCCAATGCAGTTGCTCGGGGCCTTGCGGGCAAGAAAATGGGGATCATTGCCTTAATCTTACCGGATATTTTGAATCCTTTTTTTCCTGCATTAGCTCGCGGGGTTGAAGATGTAGCTCATAAGAAAGGTTTGACGGTTATCTTAGGCAACTCAGATGATCTAGGTTTAAAAGAAAGTTCTTATATTAAAGTGCTTAAGAAAAAGTATGTGGATGGCTTTATTTTTGCTTCGAATACCATTCGAGAAGAGGATGTCGAATCTTTAAGAAAAGAAGGAATTCCAATTGTCTTGTTGGATAGAGGCTTGAATACATCGGCCTGCCCAGTCATCCGCTCTAACAATCGAGAAGGGGCGAAACTCGCCGTTCAGCATCTATTAGCGCAGGACTGTCAGAGAATCGCTCATATATATGGACCGCAGGAAGTTATTACCGCGCGCGAGCGTTTACTTGGGTATGAGGAAGTCGTTCAAGGATTAAAAGGGTATTCACCCAGTCTACTAGAACCTGGGCAATTTGATATTGATAGTGGGCGGAAGGCAGTGGAACAGCTTTTTACCCGTCATCCTGATATCGATGGAATTTTTGTTGGAAATGATCTCATGGCGATAGGGGCTCTCAAAGTCTTGCGTCAACGAAGAATTAGGGTCCCAGAACAGGTCAAAGTCTGTGGGTTTGATGGGATTGGCTTAACCGAGATTACCGAACCGGAATTGACGACGGTAGCACAGCCAGTTTATGAGATGGGAGAATTAGCTGCCCAGATCTTGATCAATCAAATTGAGAGTGGGATCAGCGAGAACACGCTCATTGAACTGGACGTCACATTAATTCCTAGAAAATCGACCCAAAAGGGGGAGGCTTAAATTGCACCTGCGACCTAGAATTGTCGTCATAGGTAGTCTGAATATGGATCTGATTGTCAAGGCCGTGCGTGCTCCTGGACGTGGGGAAACGGTGATGGGAGAAGAAATTTATTTCATTCCCGGTGGAAAAGGTGCTAACCAGGCAGTGGGATTAGCCCGTTTAGGCGCTGAGACTACTATGATCGGTGCGGTTGGATCAGATTCATTTGGGGAGGAACTCCTAAAGGCTCTGCAAAGAGATGGAGTGAACACCTCGAGTGTTAAGGTGATCGATTCGGAAGCTACAGGTATTGCCTCGATTCTCCTGACTGAAGGGGATAACAGTATTGTGGTGGTTCCAGGTGCGAACGCCCAGTGTTTGCCTGAGGATTTAGACCGATACGAGGGGAGAATTGCTGAAGCTGATCTTGTGCTTTTGCAACTAGAGATTCCGTTAGTGACCGTGGAGTATGCGGTCAAGCTTGCTCGAAAGCATGGCAAGACCGTGATGCTTAATCCAGCACCAGCTCAAAGCCTTACGCGGGATTTACTCAGTAAGGTGGATTATTTAACCCCCAATCGTTCGGAACTCTCCTTGCTTACAAGGATGTCCGAAGAGTCTACGATGGCTAAAGGAATTGAGCGATTATTGGAACTTGGAGTTTCATGTTGCATCACCACTTTAGGAGCTGAGGGAGTCGCTTTTATGGGGAAAGGAGGTAACTTGGTTAAAGTCTCTGGTCATAAGGTCCCTGTGGTGGATACTACGGGAGCAGGAGATGCCTTTAATGCTGGTTTGGCGTATGTTCTAGCCCAGAAAAAAACCATTAGAGAAGCTGTTGAATTTGCAGTTCAGGTTTCGGCGCTTGCTGTTACTAAATTTGGAGCTCAGGGCGGGATGCCAACCTTGGTTGAGGTAAAAGAGCATTTTTGGAGGGACTTGCGATGAAGAAAATCGGCATCTTAAACAGTGAAATTTCCCGAGTGATTAGTGAGCTTGGGCATACAGATATGATCGTAATAGCGGATGCAGGTTTACCGATCCCTCCTCATGTCAAAAGAATTGATTTGGCTTTGAAAGAAGGTGTTCCCTCATTCATTGAGACGGTTGAAACCGTTCTTAAGGAAATGTGTGTAGAAAATGCTTATGTGGCGGGGGAAATGGGATCAGCAAGTGCTAGCAAAAAAGAAGAACTGATCGCAGTTCTTCCCAGTGTTCTGATTAGGGTCGTCACACATGAGGAGTTGAAACTCTTGACTCATGAGGCCAAGGCTGTGATTCGAACGGGCGAGTTTACGCCTTATGCCAATGTCGTACTTGTGGCGGGCGTAATCTTCTAAAATTCAAAGGAGGTTTCGGGATGACGGATCTCTTGACAATGGAGGGCATCAACAAGAGCTTCAGTGGAGTGCAGGTATTAGAAGATGTTAGCGGGCAAAAGCAACATTCTAGTGGTTGGTTTCGATGCTACAGATGACGCTGTTAAAGCTGTTAAAGACGGGAAAATGGCAGCTACAGTTGTTCAAAAACCTGATTTAATTGGTAAAACTGCGTTAGAGGCTGCTCTGAAAGTGGCTAAAGGGGAGAAAGTCGACGCGAGTATCCCGGTAGAGTTACAGTTGATTACCAAATAATGAAGAGCAAGGTGAGAGGTTGGGGAAAGTGCTTCAGCCTCTTTTTCTGCGTTCTTATTCCACCCTATCGTACCTTCCAATCTTTAGCTCATTGTTTGCGTGATTGTGCTAAAAACCTTTATATGATCAATGGGGAAATCACGGAAGAAGATTACAAAGATAGGTGCCAATAAAAGGAGTAGGTAATAGATAGAATAATATGCATTACCTACTCCTTTGGTCTAATTTTTAACATGACGTGTGTTCATTAATTCCAGTAAGCCATGTTT
>DATMYU010000389.1:0-3879 GCA_035560775.1 Desulfosporosinus sp. | reverse complement strand
TCTAGTACCTATACAGAAAGTATAAGTTTTGGGTAGCATAATTCGGGTGGTATAAGTGCAACTAGGCGGCCGCTGGCCAAGGATGGCCGAGTGTCCCTGTAGCCAAGACTCGAACCTGACGTTCGAGATTAGAGCGCTGCCAAAGATGGCAAAGCGCCGTGATGGCGAGAAGGGACCGCCTGCGCCTGCGGCTGACAGAATGACTAATACGTGCGAAGACAGTGCTGCAAGAAGGTTTAACCCGTGCGAAGACAGTGTCTTCGTCGGTGGGCGCCAGCCAAGTTTTCTTTAAATTATACCATCTTATGCCTATCCACAGCAACTTCAAGCTTTATTGCACATAAATCACTGACATCAACGTTCCCTTCTTCCTATCACAGCACCAAGGTATTCGAAAAGCAAACTCCTCTGCTGGAGGGACTTATAGGAGTCTGTCATATTAAGAAAAGGTTAAAGGATAGGCAAGCACTCCTCTAACCTTTTTGATTCTAATCTGGAGGTAGAAATTGACTAGCTACTGAATATTCGCCTTGGAGCGTTCTAATTGAACTGATCCAGCTGCCATGGAAAGCTCTAAGTCAATTTTCGTTTTCGCTTCAGCGTAGTTCGGAGTAACCCAATTTTTATTCTCAAGCAATAATCCTGAGCCCATGAAATTTGTACTACTAGCTACTCCATTTAAGCGAATGTTCAACCCTACATTTTCGGGAACGATCAACGTTAGCTCAGAAGCTCCACTGTCAATCTCCCCCTTGGTTACAACTCCTGTATCTCCAAATTGGAGTTCAAAATTACTAGCCCCAGTACTAATTTTTAAATTGTCCACCAAAAGACGACTTACATCGATAGTTCCCTTAATCGCTCCGGCCGTAATATCCAAGTCATAGTTCGCCTTCGTCGACAAGTTAAGCTCTAAATCGCTCAGATTTAGCTTATCATTTCCCCCTAATAAAGCGGGAGAAAGTGTAGCTGTTAGGGTATCTCCCGCTTGCTCGGTACTGAAACCCGCTCCTTGAGGCCCTGGGATGGAACCTTGACTTTTCCATCTATAATTTCCTGAAATAAGTTGGGACTCGCCGTTCCCAGAATCAAGAGCCTGTACTTGGACCTGCGTTCCTTCCAATTTGAGATTAATACGCGCTTTTTTCACGTCAGATGGTAGTGGTACATCTAAGGTGCCTGTTCCACCCGAACTACTAATATAATAGAAAGGGTTCAACATTTGCCTGGAAACAGGCTTATCTCCCATAGCCATAGAGTATCCAACCATGCTCAGGAGAAACACCAGCAAAACAGCACTGATCGGAATCCTCCGACCAAACAACAACCCAATCCCAGCCAAGATGAGGATTAGCGGCCATAAGTCGACGGCATACAACCACAAGTTCCAAGATAAATACCCATAATTTATTAGGAAAATGACAACCCCGATCGCGATTAGGAGTAAACCTCGACTAACGGAATTGAAAACTGTTCTCATTTTCTTCCCCCCCGCAAAATAATCGCCAGACCTATCACGATAAGAAGAACAGGCCACATTTTGCTCATATCAAACCAGTACGGGAGCACACGTTGAAGCAGAAAGAATACCCCTAATATCACCAAAATTCCGCCGGCCATTTTCGAACGATTCTCGTTATTCCCTTGATTCTCATTCCTGCCAAGCCCCTGAGTTGCCTCCTTGACATCGGATACCATTCCCTTGACGGCCTCCCCCACCTCGTACTTATAGTTTATTGCCTGTCCCGCCTCACCGTTCGGATCCTCCGGGATGATCGCCCACCCTGCCAAGTAAATAAAGAACCCCACACCCCCGAACAAGGCAACTAACGCAATTAACCGTACCAGGGTGACATCGATACTGAAATAGTCGGCAAGTCCTCCACAAACGCCTCCAATCATCTTTTCTCGTTTCGAGCGATATAATTTTTCTGTCATATTCTTTCCTCCTATAAATTCTTGTGAAGTTTTCGTACCTATACAGAAAGTATAAGTTTCAGGTAGCATAATTCGGGTGGTATAAGTGCAACTAAGGTGGCCGCCGACGCCTGCGGCTGACAGAATGTCTAATACGTGCGAAGACAGTGTCTTCGTGGGCACCAGTCAAGTTTTCTTTAAGTACTTGCCTGAATCCTGGCACACAAGGTTGCGATAGTTGATAATCATTGTTTTTTTGCTATGCGCTCTGAAATGAAACACTGTCTCGAACATAGTGTGTCAATATAGGGCAATAAAAAGGATTTGCTTTAGGACAGAGAGACAGATCCACATGACAAGAGGCCTCTAAGCCTTAGGGCAAGTGGAGTTGTATAATAATATTTAAATATTCTAAAAGTTGGCGTGATTCTTGCAATATACAAGATTAACCCAATAGTGACATTATACGACATTATTGGACAATAAAATTATTGGCAGATGCCAACAAGAAAATGGAGGAAAAAGCATTGGCTATCATTCATCAAGTAAACGGGTATTTTATCCCTACAGTAAACTTCTTAGGTGCAGGAGCAATCAATGAAGCAGGTAGTCAAGCTGTAATGCTAGGTGGAAAAAAAGCTTTAATTGTTACTGATGGTTTTCTTGAAAAAATTGGTATGGCTAAGGAAGTTGCGGACGTTGTAGAAGCAGCCGGCGTCAAAACTGTAATTTATAGTGGTGCGGAACCGAATCCTACCGATAAAAACGTACAAGATGGATATGATGTCTATGTTAAAGAAGGCTGTGACATGATTATTACCGTCGGGGGAGGATCTTCACATGACTGTGGTAAAGGAATTGGTCTTATTAGTAATGGTGGAAAGATCCAAGACTATGAAGGCGTAAATAAATCCACTAAACCGATGCCTCCCTTCATTGCCATTAACACCACTGCTGGTACAGCCAGTGAAATGACAAGATTCTGTATTATCACAGACTATGCTCGTCACATTAAAATGGCTATCGTTGATTGGCGTGTAACCCCGAATGTCTCAATCAATGATCCTTTGATGATGATGAAACAACCTTCTAGCTTAACCGCTGCTACAGGAATGGATGCACTAACGCATGCAGTTGAAGCGTATGTTTCGACGATTGCTACACCATTGACCGATTCCGCTGCTTTAATGGCGTTCAAATTAATACCTAAATATCTCCGTAAAGCCGTAGCTAATGGCGATGACTTCGAAGCACGTGAGAAAATGGCTTATGCACAATTCTTAGCTGGAATGGCATTTAATAATGCTAGCTTAGGATATGTTCATGCGATGGCTCATCAATTAGGCGGATTCTACAATCTTCCTCATGGTGTGTGCAATGCAATCCTTCTCCCACACGTTTCACGTTTCAACCTCATTGGTAACCTCGACAAATTTGCTGAAATTGCTGCTGCAATGGGCGAAAATGTTGAAGGACTTTCCACTAGAGATGCGGCTGAAGTATGCTTAGATGCAATTGCTAAACTGTCTGCTGATGTCGGAATTCCTAGTGGTCTAACAGCACTGAATGTAAAAGAAGAAGACTTAGCTCTGATGGCTGGAAATGCGAAGAAAGATGCTTGTCAAGCCACTAATCCTCGCACAGCAACACTTGAAGAAGTTATTCAAATCTTTAAAAACGCAATGTAATACGCTTTCGGGCTAGTACAAAGAAAAGGCTTGGGGATTTTAAAGTGTCCTTGACAAGGGGTACACATTATTTCCCCAGGGCCTTTTCTTTGTATCTATACAGAAAGTATAAGTTTTGGGTGGCATAATTTGGGTGGTATAAGCGCACTAGGCGGCCGCCGGCGGTCCCTTCTCGCTATCCTTGGCTAGCGCCAGCCAAGTTTTCTTTATGCTCATTTAGACTCCTATGCTCCTGCGTAACCCCGCGGATGAATAAAAATGGAAACCAGTGTAT
>DATMYU010000388.1:0-3311 GCA_035560775.1 Desulfosporosinus sp. | reverse complement strand
ATATACTCGTCAGCCCCTTATGCCGTTCGCGGTACCACTAATAAATGAAAAATAAGAGGAGGATTCAATATGGGTTTACGTGAGGACAAAGCGGCACCACCGAGAGAAGATCGCATCGAGGCGGGTATAGCTTTTGGGGGTACATCATGCGGTTTAGCAAAAACAAGCGGCGGTTGCCTAAAAAATCAAGAGCGCGGTTTTTCTCAAGCAGGATTATGCCAGATGCTTCCCAGCATGATTATGCTAACCACGCTACCGGAAACAGCGGTGATAATTCATGGAGCTCTGGGTTGTGGTGCCAACGGATCAATGTCTTTGGTGGGAAATCGTTTGCAGCACATCCAAAGAGGTAGTTTGGATGTCAAGGATAGTATTTGGGTATCGACCAACCTGTCGGAAAATGAAGTTGTCCATGGTGGTGAAGAAAAACTGGAAAAAACTATTTATGAGACGTATGAACGTTTCAAGCCTAAGGCTCTTATCGTAGTCCAAACTTGCACTCCTGCAATTATCGGAGACGACGTGGCTACAGTAGTTTCCCGGGTCAGGGAGAAATTGGGTATACCTATTCTTGCCGCTTACTGCGAGGGATTCAAGACAAAGGTATGGGCAACAGGCTATGATGTGGCATTTCATGCGATGGTCCATGGTTTTATTGAAGGGGACAAGGAAGGGCGTCCAGCGCGAAAGAAAGTAAGAAATGAGAACGAGCGCCCATGGGTTAATCTTATTAACTTGGGTTCGGTAGGTAAGCCCGACGAGGATGAGATGATTAGGCTACTTAACCTCATTGGCCTCGATGTCAATATTGGCCCTAACTTTGCTAACCGGGAATCTATTCGGGATATGACTCAAGCTGACCTCACAGTGAGTATTTGTCCTACTCATGACGATTATTTTGTTGATTATCTGCATAAGGAATACGGTATACCATTTGTGTTAAAGGATATGCCGATTGGCTTAGACAATACTCGGTCTTGGTTGTTGGATATTGCAGCTAACTTTGGCTTTGAAAAACAAGCAGAAGTAATCATTAAAGAAGAAGAAGGGAAAATCCTCAAAGCAGTAGCCAAATATAAGCCAGCCTTAGAAGGTAAAAGAGTATTTTTGAGTGCAGGCGAGTTTAGAGCACTTGTTACCGGTAATTTGTTCCAAGAATTAGGAATGGAAATTGTGGGATTACGCTCGTACCACCATGATCATTTTGGTACCCCTCTCTATGAAAAATTAGTGACTGCTCAAAAAGGCAAAGATTTCACGGTAGATATCGCCAACTTCCAGCCTTTTGAATTAACTAACCTCTTGAAAAAGAATAAACCGGACTTGTTTATAGGGCATGTCAATGACAATATCTGGGCAGCCAAACTGGGCATACCAACGATTACTATCTTTCGGATATTTGACCATTATATAGGGTATCGTGGTTTTTATGAAGTAGCGAAGAAAACTCACCGGATATTAAGGAATTCTTCATTTAGCCGTAACTTAGCCGAAAATACACCTCACCCGTACAAAAAAGAATGGTACACTGATAATCCGTTTAAATTCATAAAATCCCAGCCAAATTCTGACGAGTTCGTCGACAACCTAGAAGTGGATCAGGAAGGGGCCATTGTAAATGAGTAATTCTGTCGAAAAACCTCGCTCTCAATGCACTCTTGGGGGAGCGTTAATTACTATTAACTCCCTCAATCGAGCAGTAGCTATCGTACACGCAGCCCCGGGTTGCGCTGTTGCAGGGAGCGGAGCAGCCAAAACAGGCAGCGGTTACTGGGGATCAGGCTACTGCGACTCTATGGCTACGCCAAGCACTAACATTGTGGAAAAGGAAGTTATTTTTGGTGGCGAAGATAGACTGTCGGAACAAATTGAAAGTACGTTTTCGATTATTGATGCTGACCTATTTGCGGTGATCACTGGATGCATGACTGACATCATTGGTGATGATGTAAAAGCAGTGGTCGGACGCTATCAAAAAGCGGGCAAACCAGTGATAGTCGCTGAAACTGGTGGGTTTAAAGGTAATTCGTCTAAGGGGCACGATTTAATCTTAGAAGCCCTGATTGATCAATATGTGGAAAAAGGGTTAACGAAGGACCACAAACAGGTTAATCTGCTGGGCTTGATTCCTACCCAGGACATTTTCTGGCGGGGCAACTTAATTGAACTAAAAAGGCTCTTAACCAATCTAGGACTTAAGGTAAACACTTTCTTCGCTCCTTTTGAAGAGTTATCTTCTCTAAGGCAAGCCTCTCAAGCTTCACTGAATATTGTGCTTTCGGATGTGCACGGGCTGGGGTCGGCTAGGGCATTCGAGGAAGTTCACGGAGTGCCATTCATTAATCTACCCTTGCCTATCGGACCAACTGCTACCAGCCAATTTTTGACTGAAGTAGCCAAACAGTTCGAGATTGACCAAAACAAGCTGAATAAAGTTCTGGAAGAGGAAAGCAAGTATTACTACGAATTTGTTCAACGGACTGCGGATTTGTATATTGATACGGATTTTCAGCGGTTCGCAGTAATTATTGGCGATGCCAATTACAGCTATGCGCTGACAAAGTTTGTGACCGATGATTTCGGTTGGATTCCATACTTTACTGCAATAACGGATACTATTGATGATGAGGACGAGAAGGCCAAAGTATTGGCACGATTCGAAACAATTGATTCAGGACTTAGACCCGAGGTTATTTTTGAAACAGATACCAGCGTAATCGCAGAGAAATTAAAAGAGAAAATAGACAAAGAGGGCGATGAATACAACTCCCCGATAAGTCCTGCGTTTCTGCTAGGGAGTATCTTGGACCGGCAACTAGCCAATGATCTTAAAGCAGGATTCCTTAGTGTTAGTCATCCCGTAACCAACAGAGTTGTTACTGATCAGGCTTATGCCGGATATCGAGGAGGAATTCGCTTGATTAATGATATCTTCAATGTGCTGATCAGTAACCGATAGTAGAATGAATTAATGCTAGTCGATCAGTAAACTGAAGGCTAAGAGTTTTGTTTAATAACACTCTTAGCCTTTTTTGTTTTGACCTAGGTAATTTTAATAATTTTAGTTAGTTAATCTATTAGCACAGAGATGGAGGGGCTTTCATTTTGGTTGAAGATATATACAGCAATACTTTCAGTGAATCGTGATTAGAAAGGGAAATATAATAATATGGGAAGGTCACTGAGCTTACTTGAGAATTTGCATTGGAGGAAATTAGTCTATGGTGAAAGATAGCTGTAACCGGATTTATCAATTTTATAAAAGATCGATAGCGATCATTGTGTTTCACATGTTGCAAATCTACAATTAA
>DATMYU010000387.1:0-7278 GCA_035560775.1 Desulfosporosinus sp. | reverse complement strand
ATTATATACAGACCCGAATTTACCACTATACATACCATTATATAGCAAGGCAACACACTTGTAAAAATATGCTTAACTTATTTGCAATTTGCATCAATATAAAGCAGATCCAAATTAATTTGACGAAACTAATAAGAACTTATTGAGATTAGAAAAAGCTTGTGTTATGCTTAAGAAAAAATACAATCATTTTAGGTGCCCTTAGGGGAGAATAGAGAAGATCGGTTTAATACCGACGCGGACCCACCACTGTATTCGATGAGCTTCGCAAACCACTGGCACTACGCTGGGAAGGTTACGAGTAAAGCGATGATTCGAGAGCCAGGAGACCTGCCTAAAATGTTGTCTTCCTACAACGTGGGGAGCGGCGCGGTGATGACGGTAAAGTCCCGACCACAGAGTTATTTGTGGTCGGGACTTCACTTTATCTACAAACAATTACAAAATGAGAGGGGATAAAATAATGCAAAATTTTACAGAAATTCAACTCTATGACCAACTTCAAGCACTCACAGAGAGGATCTCCGACCTTGACGAGGAGGCCATGACTAAAATCCAAGCCCGCTTGGATTCACTCACTAAACCGTTAGGAAGCCTTGGTCAATTAGAACATATTGCCAAACAACTAGGAGGAATCCAACAAACCTTCAATCCTAAAATTTCTAAAAAAGCTGTTCTCATAATGGCCGGAGATCATGGTGTCGTTGAAGAAGGGGTCAGTGCTTTTCCGCAGGAAGTCACCCCTCAAATGGCTTATAATATCATCAATGGCGGTGCAGGCATCAACGTTTTGGCCCGCCAAGCCAAGGCCGATGTTTTTTTAACAGACGTCGGTGTTGCCTTCCCTTTAGAGGGAGATTTCATTCACAAACGCATTGCCAACGGAACCAAGAACATGACCAAGGGTCCCGCCATGACCCGTCAAGAAGCCCTACAAGCTTTGCTCGTGGGAGCGGAAGTTGCCGCAGAAAAGATTCACGAGGGATATAACCTGCTTGCCACTGGAGAACTTGGCATCGGCAATACCACCCCTAGTTCTGCTATCGTTGCTCTCTTCACGAATTCCTCCATCGAAGAGGTCGTTGGTCGCGGTACCGGAATCGATGATGCCGGTTTAATCAAGAAACGTCGTGCTATTGAGAAGGCCTTTGAAGTCAATCAGCCGGATAGGGCGGATGCCCTCGATGTCCTCACCAAAGTTGGGGGCTTAGAAATCGCAGCTATTGCTGGCAGCATCCTACAAGCTGCAGCCAGCCGTGTCCCAATTGTCATTGATGGGTTTATATCGACTGCTGGAGCACTCGTTGCTGCCAAACTCGCTCCCAAAAGCACCGCTTATATGTTTCCCTCCCACGGATCGGTAGAAATAGGCCACCGTAAAGCACTCATTGAGCTGGGTCTAGAGCCAGTGCTTCACCTCAATCTGAGACTTGGGGAAGGAACCGGAGCGGTTTTAACCTTTCACTTAATTGAAGCTGCCCTTCACATTCTCGAAGAAATGGCTACCTTCGCAGATGCCGGAGTCAGCGAAAAGTTAACCTAATCCCCCTAGTGAATCTTTATTTAAAAACGAAGGAGGTTGGTGAGTGTAATGTCCCAATTTACATTGGTCACAGGTGGCGCCCGAAGTGGCAAAAGTCACTTCGCCGAACTTCTTGCTGCAGAACCCAAACGTCCTGTCATTTACATTGCTACTGCCCAAATTTGGGACAATGAAATGGCCCTGCGGGTTAAAAAACACCAGCAACAACGTCCGTCCACATGGCGACTCATCGAAGAACCCCGCAACATTCTAGACATCTTAATTCAACTTAAAGATGAGGACGCGGTTATTCTTCTTGATTGTGTCACACTCTGGCTGACCAATCTGCTCTTAGCTGGACAAGCCGAAGAATCTCACAGAACAGAACAAGGTACACACGACCCTACCCTATCAGATCAGGTGGAACCCAAAATAGTGGCGATAGTGCGTGAGGTTGCCCAACTTGCCCGAGAGATTAAACCACCAGTCATCTTTGTCACCAATGAAGTGGGCCAAGGCATTGTTCCTGATAATCCCTTGGGCCGAGCATACCGAGACTTAGCCGGACGAGGCAATCAAATTCTGGCTCAAAGCGCTGATAATGTATATTTGGTCGTAGCCGGTCTTCCTATAGAGATTAAACACTCTGGCGAAAAACTGCTTGCTTCCCTGGTTAAGGAGTGATTTGATATGCGGGGGTTTCTAATTGCCCTAACATTCTTAACTCGGCTTCCTTTGCCAGCACCTAAAGTAGAGATCACTTCTGAGGAATTTACCCGAAGTTATCGCTATTACCCCATGGTCGGACTGGTCTTAGGACTACTCCTCTGGCTTATGGCGAAAGCGTTGGTTCCCTATTTCCCCCCTTTGGTTCTAGGTGCTCTCCTGTTAAGCGCTGAATTAATGCTTACAGGAGGGCTCCATCTCGATGGGTTCATGGATAGTATGGATGGTTTATTATCCGCCCGAACTCCGGAGCGGATCTTAGAGATTATGAAGGACAGCCATGTTGGTGCCCACGCCTGTATGGCCCTCATCGGCTTACTACTCTTAAAATTCACCTTACTTGCCAGCCTAAACCCCGCTCAGTTTTCCATCCTTCTTGTTATGCCTATGCTCTCACGCTGGGTATTTCAGATTGGAGTCATTGGATTTCCCTATGCCCGATCCCAAGGACTTGGGAGAGGTATTCATGAAACTACCCACTGGGCTTCGTTTCTTCTCATCGGAAGCATTGTGCTTGTAATTTCCTTTTACCTTGCCGGGTTTGCTGGACTCATCGCCGCTGGAACATGCGTCATCACTATAACCCTTCTAGCCGCTTGGATTTCTTCTCTCTTAGGAGGATTGACTGGGGACTTGTACGGAGCGTTTATTGAGCTTTCAGAAGTTGTGTGTCTGCTAGCCGCTTTTCCTTTTCTCCGGTAATGCAATCTCTAGAGCTATCATATAAAATAGATTAAGAAGCCTCAAGGAAAACGGGTTAATTTCCTTGAGGCTTCTAATTAATATTGGATAACTAGGAGCTTTTAGAGTACACTAGTATTGTGGTAAGCGGGATTCATTTATGGAAGGGAAGAAAACATGACAATCTTTATTATCACGTTTGCTTTTTACGCTTTTGCTGGTTGGGTCATGGAAACCCTATACCGGTCGATCCAACGGCGGCGAATAGTGAATCCCGGATTTTTAACCGGTCCTTTTCTGCCGATTTATGGTTTTTTTACGACAATGGTGATATGGTCAGATGGGTTATTATCTCACATGGTGTGGGAATGGCAGTTTGCTTGGTTCGTGTTTCTAAGTACCTTGCTAGAATATGTCGCCGGCTGGTTTTTCGAACGTTTCTTTCATTTACAACTTTGGGACTATCACTCGACGCCCTTCAATTATAAAGGGCGTATCGCTCTCCCCTACTCCATGCTCTGGGGAGTCTTAGGCCTTGTGTTTCATAGCCTCCTTCATCCGGCAGTTCAACTCCAAATACTGCGCATTCCTATTACTATTCGTTCTATTTTGGCAATGATCTTGACAGTCTACATCATTTGGGATATTATCCATTCCAGCCTATTGCTTCGTCGCTTAGAACACTTTGTGGTCATGTTCCAGGAACGATATGAACGATTGGAACTTACTCCTTTTCACAGCGCTTTTTCTCCATTTCGTCGTCTTCTGCATACCTATCCAAAAATGCGCCATACTGTAAGTGAGAAAATGGCTTTGCTTTATGCCAAACAAGAGGCACTCGAACAATTTTTAAGACTTCAACACAAAAAATTCTACACCCATAATAGGGGAAAAGGTCCCCACTCAGATAATTAGGAAGGTGAATCTATTGAGTTTAGCAGAGTGCGTCGAAGACATTTTAAACCACGAGGAATACAAACAATTAGCCTCATTTACCCATCATCGACCATTTACGACCCTAGAACACTCTATCCGTGTTGCTCAGATAGCGTATAACTGGTCCATACGCCTTGAAAGAAGATTCGATTTGGATATTCGAGCGGTCACCCGTGGTGCCCTCCTTCATGATTTTTTCTTGTATGATTGGCATCACCTGAGACCGGACGGAGCAAGATGGCATGGTTTTCGCCATCCCCGTATCGCCTGCCAAAATGCTGAACGTTGTTTCACACTAAGTGAAAAAGAAAAAGATATTATTTTAAGCCATATGTGGCCACTCACCGTGCGCAGACCCCGGAGCCGTGAGGCCTTTATCGTCATGATGGCTGATAAAATGGCCTCGATCCAGGAATTTAGATTTAAATTCAAGCGCAACCTTCCTCCTTCTGAACGATACACCACTCTCCATCTTCTAAAGCACAAATAGTAAACAAAATAAATGGCATGCTTTATTTTTTCTAGCATGCCATTTATTAGTGTCAACCATACTCCGTTTTTCACAACTTTAATTGCGGGAGGGTAACCGTTGTCCAAAAAAAACTTCTCCTTTATGACGTTGCTAATTTCCCTCATTTTAGTGATTTTTCTTTATCCTAAGCTGCAGAACCCTGCCGATTTACAGGCGTTTGTCACACAGTGGGGCTTATTAAGTATTTTTATTGACCTTGCGCTAGTCATGATTTTAGCTCTTTTTCCGGTGATACCGTTTGTCTTAATGGCAGGAATTAATACCCTTCTTTACGGTTGGATCGGTGGTTTTCTGCTTTCTCTTAGCGGAAGCTTGTTAGGGGCATCTTTGGCTTTTTGGTTAGCTCGCACGCTTGGACAGACATGGGCACAGCCAAAGATAACGAAGCTCGGTAAATGGGGCGCTCTACTAAGGGGAAATAGCTTTAGCGTTATCTTTCTCTCGCGACTTATTCCGTTCCTTCCCTCTGCCGCGGTGAATTATGCTGCTGGCTTATCCCTTATGACCTTTCCATCGTTCTTGTTACCCACGCTACTGGGTAAAATACCCATGATTATTTGGGAATCTTGGGTAGGGCATGACTTATGGCGAATCTCTCATCATCCGCGTCGGCTGCTATTTGCCTTAGCCATCGGCGCTCTCCTATTTGGGGCAGTGGGACTCTATTGGTATTTTTCAAAAAAGTTCCCTAAGATACCTCGCGTACATTAAAGAAAACTTAGCTGGCGCCCGAAGACACTGTCTTCGCACGTATAGTCATTCTGTCAGCCAAAGGCGCAGACGGCCGCCTTAGTTGCACTTATACCACCAGAATCAGGCGCTACTCAAACCTTACTTTCTGTATAGGTATAAAAAACCAACAAATGGCCTGCTTGAGGCTATTTGTTGGTTTTTATTCTGTCCGATCATCTAAGAGTAGGTCTAAGGGCTGCCGAACATATCCAATCGCTAAATGTGCCTACCGAGCAAATGCTGTAGCAATCACCAGATACCCCGACGCGTTGGGGTGCGCATGATCCTGAGAGATAAGAAAATATTCTCTTCCTCGAATCTCACGATCTAAAAAAACTACATGAAATCTATAACGTTTTGCCCAAGTAACAATAATTGCATTGGCGTTTTCTATAACCCCTTGAGCTTGTCTAAAATACGGTGCGTTCGAACCCTCCGACAGTGGATTATAAAGGGTTGCCACTTTCACCGTTGCTATAGGATTGAGCCGACGAATCTCTTCACCGATTTGGGCAAAGTTTTTACTCATATCATTAAAGACAAGAGGTATATATGAAGGGTTAATGGGTTGTCTTATTAAACGAAGAAAGTCGTTAGAGCCTATCGTTAGTGTGATCAGCGAGGCCTGAGCAACCA
This sequence comes from Desulfosporosinus sp., assembly GCA_035560775.1. Taxonomy (GTDB): domain Bacteria; phylum Bacillota; class Desulfitobacteriia; order Desulfitobacteriales; family Desulfitobacteriaceae; genus Desulfosporosinus. The sequence continues at coordinate 1,513 of DATMYU010000387.1, read as the reverse complement.
AATGACGAATATCCTGATTAACCCGCAACGAAACAAGGAGCCCACCTGTGGTTAAACCGTTTACCCCTAGATTGATCATGCACAAATCCGGGTTATGCCGTCGAAGAAGAGTCGCGTATACACTCGGAAACGAAAGCGAACTCCTAACACCATACCCTGCAGTAATTGAATCCCCCAAAGCCAGATATAACTTCACCACTATCACCGCTTTCAAAATTCCATGTTTATCCTTATGACTAACCGCCAGTTAGACCTCCACTTTTCAATTGGGAGATAAGTGGCGCTAAACCCTAGGATAAGTCCAACTAAACTTCATATGAAGTAAGTTTCCTATATGCAATAGGGTATGATTACCATTTCATATCTGACACGCCCTGAGCATAAACCTAAAAAATTATGGGATGATAAATAATTGGTGGGCAAGTAGTCTGAACAGGGGGTTTATCAATAGGTGAGTACGCTTTGGGAAATTTTAAAAAAAGGAAATTCTTCATCTTTTTCTGCAGCACTGGGCAACATGTTCCTAGTTATTCTCAAAGGAATTGCTGCCTTTTCAAGTGGTAGTGGCGCTATGTTTGCTGAAGCAATGCATACTGGCGCAGATGCCATCAACCAGATCTTTGTCTTTATTGGGAGCATTCTTGCGGAACGAAAACCTACTCCCCGTTTTCCGACCGGCTTTGGACGTCTGATCAATGTGTTCTGCATGGGAGCAGTGATCGTCGTTACCATCATGGCCTATGAAACAGTCCTAGAAGGAATTCATTTAATCCAACACCCAACATTTATGGGAAATCTATGGCTCCCTATTTTTAGCTTGCTTGCCTCCATGGCCATTGACGGGTATGTCTTACTCAAGGCCATGCGTGAAATTGTAAGAGAAACACGTAGCGAAGGTAACGGATTTGCCCTCATTTCAGTAGCCCTTAAAAATCTGAAGAGAGCCTCTCCTCCGACCCGCCTTGTCTTCTATGAAGACCTTGTAGCCACCTTTGGGGCTTTGCTAGCTCTCGGGGCCATACTATTGACACGCTTTACCCCGATCAAGGCTTTAGATGGTGTCGCGGCGATCGTCATTGGAATTCTTATGGGTGGAGTAGCCTTTCGAGTTGGATATGACAACATGGTCGGACTGATTGGTGTTTCGGCTCCCAAGGAAGTTGAGGACACCGTTTCGCAAATTATCCTCTCTGATCCCGATGTTACGGATATTAATAAGATGCGCATCCTCCAAGAGGGACGTTTTTATCATGTCGAATGCTATATTGAACTTCATCCAGGATTAACCTTATCTGAAGCTGATAATATTAAATCCAGAATTCGAGATCGACTATTAGCCTATGCGGATGTTACGGATGTTACCTTAGGAATTATTGAGGATACTGGTGTAAAAGATTGGCCACCCATAGAACGAACTCTCTCTTAAAAATCACAGTAAAAGGAACTGCCTACATTGCTCCTTTTACTGTGATTTTCGCTTTTATTCATCTAGTTAACATCTAATCATCTGAAA
>DATMYU010000386.1:0-2316 GCA_035560775.1 Desulfosporosinus sp. | reverse complement strand
TATTAATACAATTCTCACTACGTTTGTGTACCTGCTTAGACGCTTATCTTGCATTGTTCGATCACGTCCTCACAAGTCACTGCATTGGGGAATATTCCTCTTGCGATTCGGTTGGCAGCTGTCGTATAAAAATTGTTTCCTGCAAAAAACTCATTAGGTTTTCCTTCTGATACAATATCCCCGTCAAACATCATGGCACATTGATCAGCATACTCCGCCGCAAATTCGATATCATGAGTGACTAATACTATCGCTACCTCTTTAGTGCATAACTTTTTTAGAATTTTTCCTAAGCCCTCCTTAGACTCTGCATCAAGCCCCTTTGTCGGCTCGTCTAATAACACTATTTTCGGTTTCAATAATAAAAGCTTGGCGAGGGCCACCTTTTGTTGCTCCCCACCACTTAAATCATAGGGATGTCGTTCAAAGAATTTTGTTATTCTCAATTCTGTTGCAATCCGATCAATTTCTGCTCTTAGGGTATCCTTATCCAGTCTAAGAATAGTTGCCGCCTCTTCCAGATCCCCTAAGACGGTATCGCAAACAAATAAAGCCCGTGGATTTTGAGGTAAAAGAGCTATATTGTTTTGGTAAAGCTCTTTAGTTTTGAAAGCCTCTATTTTTTTGCCGTTAATGACAACCTTGCCTCTATACTGTTTTAGTAAGCCTGAAATCACCCCCAGCATGGTTGTTTTCCCAGTTCCATTGCCACCTAACACACAGAGTATTTCCCCCGAGTAGGCCTGAAGCGAAAATCCCCGCAAAATGTCTTTTCCTTCCTTTGAAAACTTAAACCATATTTCTTCTGCTTTAATGGCAGGCTTTTGCTTTTGAGCTCGTTTATTAGATTGATCTTCTAATAATACCTTCTCGACTGGGAGCATATATTCATCGAGCCATTTTCTCCCATCCCTTACGCTTAAAGGACAATAGTCGCCCAACCTTATCTCGCTGTAAATCCGAATCGCAGAAGGCAATCCTTTAAACATAGTGTTTTTATCATTCCTATTTGCTAATAGTTTTGCCGTTTGCTCTGGTGTATCAAAGCAAACTATTTCTCCTTTTTCCATGACGACAATTTTATCTGCCATCAAGAATACATCTTCAAGTCTATGTTCTGTCAAAATTACGGTAACGGCTAATTCTCTATTTATTTTAGCTATAGTTGATAGAAAATCTTGAGCCGCGATTGGATCCAGCTGAGCCGTCGGTTCGTCCAAGATTAGTATCTTTGGTTGCATGGCCATCACTGAGGCTAAATTCAAGAGTTGTTTTTGTCCGCCTGACAATTCATCAACCGATTTTCGAAACCATCCATCAATGCCGAAGAAGCTCGCCATCTCTGCAACCTTACGGCGAATTTCAGAACTATTTAGCCCTAGATTTTCTAGGCCAAACGCCAATTCATGCCAAACGGTATCTGTCACTAGCTGGTTTTCAGGATTTTGCATCACAAACCCAATTTCATACGCTGCTACTCTTTGGTTTATTTTTTCAATATCTGTACCTCTATAAAACACCGTACCTGTCTTACTGCCATGCGGTGCGATCTCACGCTTTATATGTCGTAAAAGGGTGCTTTTGCCACAACCTGACACCCCACATACTAATACAAACTCGCCTTCAGTAATCTCTAAGTTCACATTTTCGAGAGCTCTTTCCTTGGTATTAGGATAGGAAAAGCTCAAGTTTTCTATTTGTAGGAACGCCATTTGTAACTCTCCTTCACTTCGATAATAATAGGTAGAAATGCTAATACAGCAAATACTAGGTAAAGGACAATAGCCTGGGTTGATAAATTGACCGGCATTATTGACGGATAAAATTGAATTGTCCCATATCCTAAGAAATACCCCGCAAAGCATATTCCCGCTAGTACACTAATCACACCTAATACCAAGCCATCCCGCTTATCAAATTTAAATAGTGAAAATGACGTTCTTTTTTCCAGTCCATACCCTCTTGCCTTCATTGAATCAGCCGTTTCAATGGCCTCCTCCATTGACCAGCTCAACAATATAGACATTACTCTCATTCCTTTTTTTACTCTCTCGATTAGATTTCCTGTACTTTGATCCAACCCTATCGTATGTTGAGCGTTGGATATTGTCTTTAGTTGATATTTTAACTTCGAAATCATTCTAATGGTCATCGTAATAAGGAGGGCTACTGCTGGAGTGATTTTAGCAAACAAATATAAAAATTTATCCGATGTAATCACTTTATTGTAACAAGAGAACCAGGCAATAATGGCAACCAGAGATATCGCCGAACATATTCCATAAAGAATGGCTTCCAACGTAATGGGATCTGTCT
>DATMYU010000385.1:0-2987 GCA_035560775.1 Desulfosporosinus sp. | reverse complement strand
GTTAATATATTAACTATCGAACCAAAAGAGAGGAAGTAAAAATATGGCAAGGCAGATGCTGCTCATCTTCGCCCATCCTGACGACGAATCGTTTGCCTTGGGTGGAACAATCGCTAAATATGCGGAACAAGGGGTGACTATTACCCTTGTGGCAGCGACGAAGGGAGAGGCTGGCAAGGTAGCTGGAATCTGTAAGCCGGAAGACCTTGGGTTCATTCGAGAACAGGAGCTTCTGCGCGCAGCGGAGGTCTTAGGGATAGAGGACGTTATTTTTCTGGGATATCGCGATAAGGAAGTTCCGCTGGCTCCCCCACTGGAAATCGTAGAGAAGCTTGTTCGGATCATACGAAAAATCCGTCCTCAGGTTGTGATTACATTTGGAGCGGACGGTGCATCTGGACACCGTGACCACAGGGCGATTCATCATTTTACGAAGGCAGCGATTCAACTGGCTAAGGAGCCAGTTGTGCCGGAGTGGGGAACTACATATACGTTGCCTCGTCTGTGCTATGTCCAAGCCGGCTGGAGGCTTTCAAAGGATGAACGGCAGGGCGTCGATTATATTATCTCAACGGAACCATGGGCGGAGCGAAAATGGCAGGCTGTTTCAGAGCATAAGACTCAACTATTTTCTCGGCAAAAGTTTGAGGCGTTGGAGGAAACGGCAAAACTGGATTATTTTAAACAGGAGTACTTTCAATGTGATCATGAGTTAAGTGCTTTCCCAGGACGGGGTAAGGATCTCTTTGAGGATTTGGAGAGGGTGGATTAAGTGCAGGCGAAAGTTGTACTGAAATATTGCCCGGACTACACTGCTGATGTGGAACTGCACTTGCGAGAAGGGCTTACTGAGTGGGGTGGCATGAGTACATTTGTAAAACCTGGTCAAAAGGTTTTGCTTAAAGTGAACCTGCTTATGAAAAAGAGACCGGAAGAAGCGGTCACGACTCATCCTAGCGTCGTAGAAGCAGTGGTTCGTCTCGTTCAGGAGGCGGGTGGGATTGTGATCATTGGGGACAGTCCGGGAGGACCTTACACGGTGAGCGCACTCCAGGCTATTTACACAAGGTCGGGTCTGCGTGAGGTTGCAGAGCGGACAGGGGCAATTCTCAACGAAGATGTTGGACAAACAACCATTCAATACCCGGAGGGAAAGCTCACTAAAAGTTTGACCGTCACCAACTGCGTTCTGAATGCGGATGTAGTAATTCCTATTTCAAAATTGAAAACACATAGCATGATGACCTTCACAGGTGCGGTAAAGGTTCTTTTTGGAGTTATTCCGGGGCTTCTCAAAGCGGAATATCATTTAAAAATGTTTAGAATCCCGGATTTTGCGGATATTTTGGTGGATATTGCTACTTGGGTGAATCCAGCGTTAAGTATTATGGATGGAGTCGTAGGGATGGAAGGGGATGGGCCTTCGGCCGGTGAACCTCGAAACATCGGAGCGCTTATTTTGAGTACGGACCCCTTCGCCCTGGACGTCGTAGCCGCGGATCTTATAGGTTTAAATCCAGAAAAGGTTCCTACCTTGATGGCAGCACGTGCTCGTGGTCTAACAAGTCGGTTTGAGGAAATAGAGTTAAAAGGGGATACACGCTCACTTTGGCAAATTCAAAATTTTGTGATTCCTAAAGCACTATCGACTAATTTCTTAGATATGGTTCCACTTCCGCGTACCGTTAAGAAGTTTGTGCTCAACCGTTTGCGCCCTTATCCAGTTTTCGAGCCTGAGACGTGTGTAGGGTGTAAGGATTGTGTCAATAACTGTCCTCCTAAGGCTTTGACGTTGAATGAAAATAAGCGCCCGATTGTGGATCTGGAAGCCTGCATTCGTTGCTTTTGTTGTCAGGAGCTCTGTCCACATCAGGCTGTGAAGCTCATTAAGCCCTGGCTCGGGAGAAAATTGCTTAAGTAGTTTTTTGTTAGTCATGCCGTTTAGAGGAGGAGCTTTGTTAATGACTGAAAGTATGATAGTTATTGATGTGGGGTCTGGCACTCAGGATATTCTTCTCTATCAGCCAGGAAAAACGATAGAGAACTGTCCAAAGTTTATCGTGCCAAGCCGGACGCAAGTTGTTGCGGCACAGATTCGAAAAGCTACTGAGTTAGGCGAGGAAATTTTTCTGCACGGTCATGTGATGGGTGGGGGAGCGTGTGCACTAGCCTTAAAAAAGCATTTGAAGGCAGGTTTCAAAGCTTATGCAACCCCTCAGGCAGCCGTTACGTTTAATGATAACTTGGCTTGGGTAGAAGATATGGGAATCGTGCTTTGCACGGATAGGCCGATACAGGCAACTTCTATTTGGATGGGAGATATCGATATTTTGTCGCTCAGACAGGCTATTGAGGCTTTCGACCTGGAGTATCCTCAAAAATGGGCGGTTGCTGTATTGGATCACGGTTTCAGTGCAACCGAAAGTAACCGAACGATTCGCTTTCGGCACTGGGAAGAGTTTGTTATGCAGGGGGGCAACTTACGCAATCTTATATTCACCCAGGATATTCCTGAAGTTTATACGCGTATGCGAGCAGTTCGGGAGATTATGCCAGAGGCAATTCTGACAGATACCGGGACAGCGGCACTCTTGGGAATAATGGTTGATCCTTTGGTAAAACCCTATCTGGATAAAGGAATCTTAGCTATCAATATCGGAAATTCTCACACCCTTGTCGCAGCGATTCGTGGTGGACGGGTCTATGGAATTTTTGAGCATCATACCAGTATGCTTGACGTAGAGTCACTTGCTAAATTCATCCGACGTTTTCAGTCGGCTGAATTGACAAACACCGAAATCTTTGAGCAAGGGGGGCATGGTGCAACCCTTCATCCAGATATGCACCAAGGTTGGGATTTCGTCGCGGTAACTGGTCCTCGAAGAGGCATGGCAAAACCATTTAACTGGTATGAAGCCGCGCCCTATGGGGATATGATGTTAACAGGGTGTTTTGGAATCCTTGCTGGTTTGGAGATCATTTAAGAT
>DATMYU010000384.1:0-3567 GCA_035560775.1 Desulfosporosinus sp. | reverse complement strand
GTATAAAATAAGGCATGGCTATAAAATTTCTTCATTGATGCTCTAATTCCTTCCTGGTACGGCCAAAACTTATGGAAAACAACATGAACTCTTTCCCTTAACTAGGCATAGAGTGTGTAGAACATAATTGAGATTGGTTATCTTTTTTCAAGGAGGAATTAACATGTGTGGAATCGTTGGCTGGGTGGATTGGGAACGTGATCTAAGCCTCCGAAAAGACGTTCTGGTCTGTATGACTCAAGCACTTATACCCCGGGGTCCAGATGCAGAAGGATACTGGCTTACTCCTCGCAGTGCTTTTGGACACCGCCGGCTGATTGTCGTTGACCCTCAAGGAGGTCGTCAACCGATGATTCGTCACCGTGGTGAACAAACGTTTACCCTCATCTATAACGGCGAGCTCTATAATACGCCAGAGATCCGTCACGAACTTATGAGTCGGGGTTACCAGTTTGAAGGACATTCCGATACGGAAGCCGTACTTCTCTCTTACTTAGAATGGGGACCCTCCTGCGTTGAGCATTTAAACGGAATATTTGCCTTTGGAATCTGGGACAGTAAAGAACAGCGGTTGTTTGTGGCGCGTGATCGCCTGGGAGTTAAGCCACTCTTTTACAGTGAACAGTCTGGTTCACTTGTTTTTGCTTCAGAACTTAAAGCGTTACTGAAGCACCCAGATATTTCCCCCACCATCGGGAAGGAAGGATTAGCTGAGGTCTTCCTTGTCGGCCCGGCACGTACGCCGGGAGTGGGTGTCTACGAAGGGATTTCCGAACTAAAACCAGGGCACATTCTTTTATATTCTGCAAACGGTCTACAAATTCGCAGGTATTGGGCTTTAACTAATAACTTTCATGAAGATGATTTAGAGACGACAACCGCTAAGATCCGCGATCTTTTTCTTGACACCGTCAAGCGACAGTTGGTTTCAGATGTCCCAATTGGAACCCTTCTCTCCGGTGGACTGGATTCAAGTGCCATAACAGCCATCGCCGCTCGATCCCTGGCAGACGATGGAAAAGGGCCTCTTCAGACATTTTCTGTCGATTATATTGGTAATGATAAATATTTTCATACCAATGACTTTCAACCCAGTGCCGACGGACCATGGATTGAACGAGTATCCCACGCCTTCGGAACCCAGCACACCAAAATTGCCTTCGATACCCCTGAACTCCTTGAAGCTCTTAAAGCGGCAACACTTGCTCGCGATCTTCCTGGAATGGCGGATGTCGATGCCTCTTTATTGCTCTTTTCTCGAGAAATAAAGAAACAGATTACGGTTGGTCTATCCGGGGAATGTGCCGACGAAGTGTTTGGCGGATACCCTTGGTTTCATCGTCAAGATGCCCTCAACGCCCAAACCTTTCCCTGGGCTCTGCATGTGGAAAACCGTTTACAGGTGCTTTCTCCCGACCTTCTTGAACGACTTCAGCCCCATGACTATTTATCAAGACGCTATGAAGAAGCTCTTGCAGAAATCCCCAGACTCCCCTATTCTTCCATAAGCCACCAAGATAGTAGAACGTTGAAGGGTGATCTACAACGCGAAGCCAGAATCCGTGAGATTACTTATTTAACCTTAACCCGTTTCATGCCAACCCTCCTCGATCGCAAAGACCGAATGACAATGGCTACCGGACTAGAGGTACGGGTTCCCTTCTGTGATCACCGCTTAGTCGAGTATGCCTGGAACATACCCTGGGAAATGAAGGCACTTGGTGGCCGAGAAAAAGGGATTCTCAGACATGCTCTCACCGGGGTCTTGCCCGACGATGTGCTTTGGCGGCGCAAAAGCCCCTATCCAAAAACTCATCACCCCAGTTATCTGTTAGGCGTACGCACTTGGCTCAGTGAAATTATTGAAGACAATACTTCTCCTATCCTATCCTGCCTTAACCTCCCTGCCCTTCGAGACCTCATGAAGCTATCAGATACTATACCTTCTGGTCGGCCATGGTTTGGGCAATTGATGGACCTTCCGCAGCTTTTCGCCTACCTCATTCAAGTGAATTTCTGGCTACTGGAAAACGAAGTCAGATTTCAGTAGGGGCACGATGGATCGTGCTCATTTCCAGCGTACCCTTCTTAATTGTGTCATTTGTTCCACCGCAGGGGCACGATGCATCGTGCCCCTGCGGGTCCTATTCCTCCCGCCAAGATCTAGCGCATACATGCAATTTGCTAGAGCTTGTTAGCCTAGTTTTCTATAGTGGGAGGCCTTTTCATGACCTTAACTTTGGTAATTCTAAATCCGCTCACCTCTATAACTGCAAAGTAACATCCATCAAAATAAACTTCGTCCCCTTTGACTGGCTTTCGGCCTAAGCGGGAAAATACATATCCCCCAATCGTAGAGACCGTTTCTTCCTCCAGTTGAATCTGCAACAATTCTGAAACATCTTCCATTAAAACCCGTCCAATAAATAGATATTCATTTTCAGCCACCTTCTGAATAGGCGTCTGTTCCAATTCAAATTCGTCGTAAATATCTCCGACTAATTCTTCTAGCATATCTTCAATCGTCACAAGCCCCGCTGATCCGCCGAATTCATCCACGACAACGGCCATATGGGTTCGCTGGCTCCGCATTTTCTGAATAAGACGAGAAATCGGCATTCCCTCCGGTACGACGAGAATATCCCGTTTTATCTGAGTAATATCCTTCGGGTCCTGCTGTTCCTGCAACCGAAAGATGTCCCGCATATGCACCAAGCCAAGAACATGGTCATTATCATCATCACAAAGCAGATATCGTGTATGTCCATATTTTTTTAAAATGTCGAGAATTTCCTGAAAGGTATTCTGAACAAAGATACACACCATATCTTGGCGCGGAATCATCACTTCACTCGCGATACGGTCTGAAAATCCGAAGACATTATCCAACAGTTTACCTTCCATTTTATCCAAATAGCCATACTTCTGACTGTCATCGACCAACCTTCGTAGTTCCTCTTCACTATGGGCTAAATCAGCCTCATTAGCTAGTTCAATTCCCCAGATACGTAGCACAAGGTTGGCTAGGTTATTAAGAGACCAAATTACTGGAAAGAATAACCAGTAAAAACCTTTCAAAAATCTCGCAGTCCCCAGTGCAATATCCTCTGCCTTCTGAATTGCCAATGATTTAGGGACAAGCTCTCCCAAAACGATATGCACGAACGAGATAAGTAGAAAAGCTATCGCGATCGCTATGGTTTCCGTGTAAACCGTGCTCCAATCAGTCACACTCTCAAACAAGGGTTCGATTAAGGTTGCAACAGCTGGTTCCCCAAGCCAACCCAAGCCCAACGAAGCGAGCGTAACCCCAAGCTGACAGGCCGAGAGGTAAACATTGAGATTTGATGTGACTTCAAGGGCCGTTTGTGCTCTGATCGAACCATTCTCTGCAAGCTCTGCCACACGCGTCTTACGCACTTTAACCATTGAAAACTCTGCGGCAACGAAAAAACTGTTAATTCCCACCAAAAATAAAGCCATTATAACCTTAAAGACACTCCAGAGCAGACTGTCTATAACTTTTCTCCTCCTTTTGAATTTCGAAACGCCCTATGGTTATACTGC